>JAJZQK010000539.1 GCA_021847625.1 Chloroflexota bacterium | reverse complement strand
CTCAGCGCGTAGTTCGCGCAGGGTGTCGACGGCCTTCTGGCTATAGAGGAGCGGCACGCCATACGGCCCCAGAGGGCCCTGCCGCTCGACCAAGTCGACGTACGTGTGGAAGAAAGGCACCTGCTGCCCGCCGATAAAGAGGACAATCGCCGTAGCGCCGACTGCTCCTACCCACTCCTGCTTGAACGAGAGCCTGCGCAGCAGGGTGTTCACCAGACTCCCGCCCTCGGACACCGCCACCGCTATCAGTAGAAACTGCAGCGGGTAGACGCCGATGAAGTAGTGAGGGTAGAACTCCACCGAGTGCCGCATGGCCGCCAGGATCGGCAGGATGAACCACAGCAAGAGGATCAGGTACTTCTCGGCGCCACCCCAGCCGACGCCCCGGCGCCGGACGAGCCTAACGGCGAGGTGCCCCAGGCACAGCGCAAGGCCCAGGTAGAGCAACCAGGTGGCGAGGTCGTTGGAGCGGCCAATCTCGGGCAATAGCCAATCACCGCGGAATCCGTAGCCCATCATGACCGGGTAGTACCTGGCCGAGGCCATTGTGACGACATACTTCAGCGCCTCGAGGTCGAGGGCGCCCATTTGAGCGGAGCCTACGCCCGCGTACACGGCGATGCTGTTGAACTCACGCTGGCTCTCGTAGTACAGATAGGGCGAGGCCACGATGAGCGCCAGGACCGCACCAAGCAGCAGCGGTCGCCAGCCAATCCGCCGCCAATAGACGACGACGACGGCCAGCAGCACCGGCCCGTAGATCACCGCCGCCGGGTGGATTAGGAAAAGAACCGTGAACCAGAGGAAGGCCAGAGCTGCCTGGTAGCGTTTGCGGTCAATCACCGCCGCGTGCAGCGAATAGGCAAACAATACCGTGAAGAACGGCATCATGTCGGGCGTCCACATCTTACGCGAGTATTGGAGCGCCCATGGGTTGACCGCAAAGAGGGCGGCGGCCACAAACCCGGCCGTTCGTCCGTAATACTTACCGGTCAGAAAGAACGTGCCGACGACGGCAAGCATCTGCAGAAGCCCGACAAACCCGGTGGCCACCACGGGGTTTGTCGAAATCAGCAGGGGAATGGACAGCAGGTAGATCTCGATCGGCCCTTGGGCCGTGCCGACGGACGAGCGGATGCCCGCGTAGGGAAAGTCGCCATTGGCCACGAAATCGAGCGCCCGGTTGATGACCCAGGCCTGGTCGGCGCTGAACTCCGCGTACTGGAGCCGGTCCCACCGCAGAGCCAACCCCACGACGAAGATGATGAGGAGAACGGAAGCCGTGAGCAGCTTCGATTGTACGGACGAACCCACGCCGTTCTTCCCGGCGACAGGTGTCACCTCCAGCCCTGCTTCTGCCAACACCACTCCTACTTGCCGCTCAACAGGCTCCACCAAGGTCTGACCGCTTCGCGATCGACGGGCCGAGGCATTATACAACGGCCCTCGAGGTCGGTCAACGGCCGGAGAATGCTCGGCCCGCCACCGGACCATCCAGGAACCAGGCGCAAGAACGTACAGTCGTTCTTGGCCACGCTCCGTCGGCCAAGCGAGGACGCCGGCCGGCCGAGCTTAGGGTAAAACGCCCCTCGGCGGTTTACTCCGGGTAAACCCTCTCCGGTGGCACTCGATCAGAGGGGATTTCGATGAGCTCGAAGACCGTGCCGAGCTCGGCCTCTGTATCCAGGTAGGCGAATCCACCATCGCCCTTGGTGCCGTGCCCGTGGCCGGTCTGGATCACCTCAAAGCCCGCCGCTTCGGCCTCCTTGACCGCCTGCGCCAGGTTCGGGATGAAGATGCCCAGGTGCTGGATACCCTCGCCGGCTTTCGCGGCGTAGTCCTTGTACACCGTCTTGCCTTCCAGGTGCTCGATGAGCTCGATCATCATGTCGCCGACGTTGGCCAGGGCTATCCGCATCCGGAAGTTCTCCGGCTTGCCCTTGTACATCGGGTCCTTGACGAGAGGGACCTGGTACGTATACATCCGCCAGGGCCCAATGCCGAGAATGCGCCAGTAGGCCTCTACCGACTTGTCCAGATCCTTGACCACGAAGCCTATTTGGTTAACGGAATTCACCTTGTACTTGGGTTCAGCAGCCATCCCTACCTCTCCTCTCGCCTATTTCAGTTCCAGTCGTGCGATTGCTTTTTCATCCAGTTCAAGCCCCAAGCCCGGTCGCTGGGGCAACTCCACCTGGCCGTCAACAACCCTCGGGGAGGTGCGGAACATCTCCGTCCACCAGGGCATGTATTCGCCCATCAGGGCATTCGGCGTCGCGGCCAGCAGATGGACGTCGATTTCCCAAAACAGGTGATTGACGACCGGCAGGTGCCAGGCCTGGGCCATGGTGGCGACCTTCATCCACTCCGTGATGCCCCCAACCCGCTCCAGGTCTATCATCGCGATGTCGACCGAGCCCTGCTCGAAGAGCCGCCGAAAACCGAACTTGTGACTGTGCGTTTCCCCGGCGCAGATTGGCACATCCAGGGCCTGGGCAAGGATCGCCAGTTGCTCGGGCGTGTCACTAGCCAGGGGGTCCTCCAGCCAGAAGATGCCGAGCTCCTGCAACCTGCGCCCCATGGCCAGCGCGTGCGGGAGGTCCCAGCCCCAGTTCACGTCCACCAGCAGCCGCACGTCCGGTCCGATGGCCTCCCGCACGGCCTTCACGCGGGCGTACTCCTCGTCCGGCTTTCCCCCGCCGAGGCGCACCTTGAGGGCCCGAAAACCCTGGCCAACGAGGTCGGCGGCATCCCGCTGCAGGTCATCAAGACTCCACGTCCGCCACAGCCAACCGCTCGCGTACATGGGCACCGAGTCCCGAAAACCGCCGAGCAGCTTGTACAACGGAACCCCGTAGGACTGGGCAGCGATATCCCAGATGGCCGTGTCGAGGGCCGCCAAGGCGTACATCCCAACGCCCTGGTGCCCCATGTGCCCCGTGCCGGTCCACATCTTCTGCCAGAGATAGGCCGTCCGCAGGGGGTCCTCGCCCATCACCATCTGGGCGACGTCTTGCACGGCAGCGTGCAGAGTGGCCACGTTGTGCCGGTTCGGCACGAAGCAGAAACCGAAGCCCTCCGGCCCAGTGTCGGTGCGGAGACGCACCAGAACCGGGTTCACCTCGTCCAGTAGGCGACCGGCTACCGGGACGCCCGTGGGCCGTGGCAGTTTGATCGACAGTACGTGCGTTTGGAGTCCCGTAATCTTCATAGACCACCATCCTAGATGGATCGGGGCTCGCCAATTCGGAGGTGGTCTCCCGACTAGCGATCCAACCACCAGACAATGGGCGGGGCCTCGCCTCGACCGAGCCACTCCGGTCCAACCCATTGTACAACAAGTACGCCGGCGGTGAATAGGTACAGCAACCCCGGAAAGCTGATCCGATGGGCAACGGAAGGTCCGCTTGAACACCGTGTGACCCTCATGCCGTCTTGTTGCTTACAAGCAGGCGATCACCTACAATGGGATGGTTCGCCGACAGAGTGACAGTCTAGTGAAGGCGG
>JAJZQK010000538.1 GCA_021847625.1 Chloroflexota bacterium | reverse complement strand
ACACGCCTACGATATCTGGAACGAACCGAACCTCAGTCGGGAGTGGGGGAACAAGGCCCCCGACCCCGCCGGGTACGTCGACCTGCTCAAGGCGGCCTATAAGTCGATAAAGGCGGCCGACCCCGAGGCGATCGTCATCACGGCCGGTCTCTCCCCAACGACGGCGCCGCCGCCGCTGGCGATGCCCGACGTGGACTTCCTGAAGCAGATGTACGCGGCCGGCGCCAGAGGCTACTTCGACATGCTGGGCGCACACGGCGCCGGCTTCAAGGCCCTGCCCGAACTCAGCCCCGCCGAGGTAGCGGCAGATTCCCAGTACAACCACGGCGAGGGGGAGAATGGTCGCGTATACTGCTTCCGGCACGTCGAAGACCTGCGAGACGTGATGGTGGCCAATGGCGACAGCGCCAAGAAGGTGTCCGTGCTGGAGTTCGGGTGGACAACGGACAATCGGCCAGGCTCGCCGTACGCTTGGCATGCCGTGACCGAGGAGGAACAGGCTGATTATTTAGTCAGGGCCTTCGGTTATGCAAAGGAGAATTGGGCCTCTTGGATCGGGCCGATGGTCGTCATCTACATCGCCGATCCGAGTATGACCAAGGATACCGAGCAGTACTACTGGGCCGTGACGAACGACGACGGCACCCCCCGGCCGGCTTACGAGGCACTCAAGGCGATGCCAAAGTAGTTAGGGTAGTTGGACAAAGAGGTGTGAGGAGGATGGTAACGGCAGGCAGGTTTCACAGGCTATCGGTGCTGTTAGCGGTGGCAATGGTGCTGGCGATTGTGGTCAGCGCCGTGCCCCCCCTGACAGCCCAAGCGGCAGCATTGGATTACGACATACCCAATGGGCACTTCTACACGCAAACCAATGGCCAGCCGGCAGGCACTAGCCAAGCTGGCTTCAGCGTGACGGACAAGGATGGGGTGCCGTTTTGGAGCGAATTCCGCCGGCTAGGCGGGATTACCGTTGTCGGCTACCCAATGAGCCGTCGCTTCCTATGGGACGGTTTCGTCACTCAGGTCTTCCAGAAGGCGGTATTCCAGTGGCGACCCGAGGCGCAATCCGTCTACTTCATCAACGTATTCGACAAGTTGCACGACACCGGCTATGACGATTGGCTGGAGAGCTCTCGCTCCACGCCCAAGCCGCTCGACGGCGCGACGTTTGATGCTGGCAAGAACTGGCAGCAGGTAGTTGCCGGTCGCCAGGCTCTGCTGAACGCGAACGCGGCGATCAAGGCCGTCTACTACTCGGTGCCAGATCCGATGATGCTCTTCGGCCTGCCGACCTCGCCGGTGGTGGACAACGGCGATCACTACGCCATCCGCCTGCAGCGGGCCGTCATCCAGCAATGGAAGGTCGACGTACCGTGGGCCAAGGCCGGCCAGGCCACCATTGCCAACGGCGGCGACATCGCCGTCCAGGCCGGCACCTTTGCCCCGGAGATCGTAACCCCCATGTCAGGCCCGAACGACGATGCCCCTGTGAATACGCCGGGCACCCCCGCCCCGAACCCGACGCCTCAGCCGGTCGTCAACCCGCCGTACACGGGCGACTTCGGCTATGGCATGCAGGCGCACCTAATGTACAGCGGCCGTGACCAGGCCCTCGACATGGTTACCGGTGCCGGCTTCGGCTGGGCGAAGCAGCAGCTGCGCTGGGAATGGATCGAGCCCTACAGCAAGGGCCAGTACGTCTGGGACCAGCTGGACGGGATCGTGGACGCCGCCAGCGCGCGCGGTTTGCGCATCCTCTTCAGCGTCACCGCAGCGCCGCTCTGGGCCACCAACAATAATCCGGTGGCAGGCCCGCCGGTGAACTATCAGGACATGGCCGACTTCATGCAGGCGGTCGCCACGCGCTACAAGGGCCGCGTGCAAGCCTACGAAATCTGGAACGAGCAGAACCTCTGGTACGAATGGGGCGGCCAGGGCAGGATCAACGCCCAGGCGTACGTCGATCTGCTCAAGACCGTGTACCCGGCCATCAAGAATGCGGACCCGTCGGCCATCGTCATCTCCGGCGCCCTCACGCCCACCGGCGTTAACGACGGCGTGATCGCAGTCGACGACGTCGTGTACATGGAGCAGATGTATCAGGCCGGTCTGAAGAACTACTGCGACGCCGTCGGCGCGCATCCGGGCGGCTACAACAACCCGCCAGGCGACTGGACCGACGTCAAGACGGTGCCGTCCACCAGCTTCAAGGGGCACCCGAGCTTCTACTTCCGCCGCGTCGAGCAGCTGCACGACGTTATGGTGCGCAACGGCGACGGCAACAAGAAGATGTGGTTCACAGAGTTCGGGTGGAGCACGGCTAACCAGGCGCCGGGCTACGAGTACGGCGTCGACAACAGCGAGCAACAGCAGGCCGCCTACGTCGTCCAGGCCTTCCAAATGGCCAAGAACTGGGGTTGGGTCGGCGCGGCATTCCTGTGGAATCTGAACTTCGCGACCGTCGTCCCGCCGACAGATGAGAAGGCGCCGTTCGGCATCATCAATGCCGATTGGAGCCCCCGTCCAGCCTACTTCGCCTTGCGCGATATGGCCAAGTAGCCACGTGACCGCGGAGGCGCCGTCTGGCGCCTCCGCCACCTACGGCAAACGGGCACCCACTCACGGGTGCCCGTTTTCGATTGAGCACGCTGCGGTCCGAGCGAAACGAGTTCTAGACCTTGTCTAGTTCGGACTCTTCGACGGCGATGGTCTCGTCCCAATTGACGGTCGGGAACAGCGCCGCTACTCCATCCGCGAACATCTCGGAGTCAAGGTAGCTCAGCTTATACATCGGGTTGTCAGAGAATGGGTCTTCCGGAATCTCCACCTTGACCCAGCCTTCGTCGACTCCCTTGAAGATAACGCGCGTCACCTGATGCAGGAAGCTCTGATAATTGGTGTTCGGCGGTGTGACAGCCGTGTAGAGCTTCTCGCCTTGGCCGTCTGCCGTCCACAGCATCTCGAGAAGATACTTGAGGCTCGGCCTCGGCACGTCTCGATACCAACGACGCGGGTAGTACCACGTCTCAAGTACCTGGGTTAGCTGCTCCGACCGCGGCATCTCCCGGCCACAATGGGAACATATTAGCTTGTCGGCCCGGATATCGCCCTTGAACGTCTTTCGGCAGCCAGAGCAGTAGATCTCATTTTGCATTCGCCAGCCCCTCCACTCACGGATTCATCCTGCTGCGATGAAGAAGTATAGCATGCCTCGCAAGTTCCGGCTACCCTGTAGGCGGGGAATAGTCTTGGGCGCGGGCTCGTCTCCTCCGCCGTCCCCCGCAACGCCCCTTGGGGGGTTGATCGGGAACGGCCCTGAGACGAGCCCGCTTTATCGCGTTCGGCCACTGAGAACCAGCTTCAGCTAGGAAGCCTACTCCTTCGGTTGCTCTCGCCGCGCCTCTACGCCCGCGACCTGCTCGATGACCTTGATCGTGGCCGCCTGGCCCTCGTTGCCGAGGCCCGCGCCCATGCCGAGCGAGTGCACGAAGTGGGCGGCGTTCGCCAGC
>JAJZQK010000537.1 GCA_021847625.1 Chloroflexota bacterium | reverse complement strand
GATCTTCAGCGAGGAAGCCACGGACCGTCTCCTTGAGGGGCACGTAGGCGCCGGACCGGCCGGTGAAGGCCTCCGCTACGAACATCGGCTGCGACAGGAAGCGCTGTATCTTGCGAGCTCTCGCCACCGTCAACTTGTCTTCCTCGCTGAGCTCTTCCATACCCAGGATGGCGATGATATCCTGCAACTCCTTGTAGCGCTGCAAGACACGTTGCACACCGCGTGCCACATCGTAGTGCTCCTGACCGACGACTCGTGGGTCAAGAATGCGCGAGCTCGAACTCAGAGGGTCCACCGCCGGGTATAGGCCCTGCTCGGAGATACCGCGGTCCAGCGCCACCGTCGCGTCCAGGTGGGCGAAGGTAGTGGCAACCGCCGGGTCCGTGTAGTCGTCGGCTGGCACGTAGATGGCCTGCACCGACGTGATCGAGCCTGAGCGTGTGGAGGCGATGCGCTCCTGCAGCTCGCCCATTTCCGAGGCAAGTGTCGGCTGGTAGCCCACGGCCGAAGGCAACCGACCGAGTAGAGCCGACACCTCGGCTCCGGCCTGGATGAAGCGGAATATGTTGTCGATGAAGAGCAGGAGGTCCCTGCCTTCCTCATCACGGAAGTACTCAGCCATGCTGAGCGCTGTCAGGCCCACGCGCAGGCGCGCCCCAGGAGGCTCATTCATCTGGCCGAAGACGAGCACGGTCTTGTCGATAACCCCGGAGTGCTTCATCTCGTTCCAGAGGTCGTTGCCCTCGCGCGACCGCTCGCCCACACCGGCAAACACACTGAAGCCGCCGTGCTCGGCGGCGATGTTGCGGATCAGCTCCTGGATGATAACCGTTTTGCCGACCCCCGCGCCTCCGAAAACGCCGACCTTACCACCCTTGGTGAACGTGGCCACCAGGTCGATAACCTTGAGGCCCGTCTCGAACACCTCCGACGTCGTCGCCTGATCGATAAACTTGGGCGACGGGCGGTGAATAGGATAGCGTTTCTCGGCCACCACGGGCCCCTGATTGTCCGCGGTCTGGCCCAAAACGTTGAACAGGCGCCCAAGGCTATTCTTGCCCACCGGAACCATAATCGGAGCGCCGGTGTCGACCGCCTTCGCCCCGCGCCTGATCCCGTCCGTGCTCTCCAGAGCCACGCAGCGAATCCAGTTGTTGCCCAGTTCGTTCTGGGCCTCGGCGACGATACTGCCGTCACCCTTTGCTATCTCGATTGCGTTGAAGATGTCGGGCAGCTTGCCGTCCGGGAACTGGACATCGACAACTGGCCCCATCACCTGTACTACAATTCCCTCGGCCACAGAAACCTCCCCTTATCGGACACTGATCCCGCTGCCAGCGGCAATGTCGATCAGTTCACTAGTAATCGCTGCCTGGCGGACCTGGTTGTACATCAACGTTAGCTGGTCCACGATGTCATTAGCGTTGTCCGTGGCGTTACGCATAGCCACCATCCGGGCCGACTGCTCGCTGGCAATCGCCTCCAGTAGCGCCTGGTAGACTTGAACCTCGACGAAGCGCGGCAGCAGGTCCTCAAGCACCTGTTTCGGACTCGGCTCGTAGATGTACTCGGCGTTCCGCCGCCCTCCCGTCGGCTGCTCGATCGGCAGTAGAGTCTGCACGACCGGCTGCTGTGTCAAAGTCGTGACAAAGCGGGTGTAAACCAGCTCGACCCGATCCACGTAGCCCGAGAGGTAATCCTCGGTCAGCACCCGCACGACAGGCACGATATCCATATAGGTCGGCCGGTCGGTCAACCCGATGAACTCGGCCCGCATTTCTCGTCCGTAGCGAAGCACCCAGTCGCGCCCTTTGCGGCCGACGACGGTCGTCGATACGGGGACCTCTTGCGAGAGCATGAAGTTCATCGCCGTGCGGATGACCGCCGCGTTCAGCCCTCCGGCCAGGCCCCTGTCGCTCGTGATCAGCAGAACACCGGCCCGGCGGATGTTCGCTCGCCGTTCAAGGAGAGGATGGATGGCTCCGTTCTCTCCCAAGTTCGGCTGCATGGCGAGGTCGGCGATGACCTCCCTGATCTTCTCCGAGTAGGGCCGCGCGGCCACCACCGCCATCTGCGCCCGCCGCATCTTCGATGCGGCGACCAGTTCCATGGCCTTGGTTATCTGCGCGGTCCCTTTGACGCTTCGTATGCGTCGGCGTATCTGACGTAGGCTAGGCAAAGTATCTCCTCCTAGGCGAACGTCTCTTTGAATTCGCCGATGGCCGTCCTCAGCTCCTTGGTCGTCTCCTCGTCAAGCTGCTTGGTCTCCAGAATCGCCTTGCCGACCCCAGGATGCATCGTATCCATATACCGGTATAGGGCCGTCTCAAACTCCTTGATCCTGGCCACCGGCACGTCGTCGAGGAAACCATTGGTGACGGCGTAGATGATAATGACCTGCTTCTCAACCGGCAGCGGCTCGTACTGCGGCTGCTTGAGGACCTCGGTAATGCGGTTGCCACGATCTAGCTGATCGCGGGTCGACTTGTCGAGGTCGGACGAGAACTGCGCAAAAGCGGCCAGCGAGCGGTACTGCGACAGGTCTAGGCGCAGGCGCCCGGCAACCCGCCGCATCGCCCGAATCTGGGCATTGCCGCCAACACGCGATACCGAGATACCGACGTTGATAGCCGGGCGGATGCCCGCGTAGAACAGATCACCCTCGAGGTATATCTGCCCGTCGGTAATCGAGATGACGTTGGTCGGGATGTAAGCCGCCACGTTGCCTTCGAGGGTCTCGATGATCGGTAAGGCGGTGAGACTGCCCCCGCCGTACTCCGGGTTCAGCTTGGCCGCGCGCTCCAGAAGGCGCGAGTGCAGATAAAAGACGTCGCCTGGATACGCCTCACGTCCAGGCGGCCGGCGCAGGAGCAGGGACAACTGCCGATAGGCCCAGGCGTGCTTGGAGAGGTCGTCGTACACCACGAGGGCGTCACGCCCCTCTTCCATGAACGCCTCGCCCATTGCACAGCCCGCGTACGGCGCCAGGTACTGCAAGGGGGCCGGATCGCTCGCGTTGGCGGCCACCACAATCGTGTGGTCCATCGCCCCATGTTCTTCCAGCGTGGCGACGAGCTGGGCTACCTTGGCAGCCTTCTGCCCGATGGCCACGTAGATGCAGACCATGTCGCCCGCTTTTTGGTTGATGATCGCATCGATGGCGATGGCCGATTTGCCCGTCTGGCGGTCGCCGATGATCAGCTCACGCTGGCCGCGGCCGATCGGAATCATCGCGTCGACGGCCTTGAGGCCAGTCTGCACGGCCGTACTCACCGCCTCGCGTGCGACGACGCCCGGCGCCACGCGCTCGACCGGCCGAAACTTGGTGGACTCGATGGGGCCTTTGCCGTCGATTGGCTGGCCAAGGGCGTCCACCACCCGGCCAATCAGCGCGTCGCCGACCGGCACCTGCACGATGCGCCCGGTCGTCCGAACCTGATCGCCTTCCTTGATGGTCTCGTATTCGCCGAGGATGACGACGCCCACGGTCTGCTCTTCCAGGTTGAGGG
>JAJZQK010000536.1 GCA_021847625.1 Chloroflexota bacterium | reverse complement strand
TGGGTCGACCCCGACGCCCGCTGGCCCACCCTCGTGCAGCAGGCGAAGGTGCCGCTGAAAGATGCGGCGGCGGTCAACGCTTCCCGCTGGGCGCTCCACCGCCGTCTGCAGGGACTGCATCTCCCCCTGGAAACCGGCACGGGCGGCCGGACGAAGTACAATCGCACTCGCCTGGGCCTGCCCAAGACGCACTGGCTCGATGCCGCCTGTGTCGGGGCCAGCACGCCGGCGAGCCTGTCGGCGGGAAGGGTATCCCCGCTCCTAATCCGGGCGACGGGACACGGCCACCGACAGCTCTGCGGCACCGACCGGTTTGGTTTCCCCATCCGGCACCGGGAGCGTGCACGTTCATTCCTGGGCTTCCGAACCGGTGATCTGGTGCGGGCCGTGATTCCCGCCGGGAAGTATGCCGGCACCCATACGGGCCGCGTGAAGATCCGCTTCCGCCCAGCGTTCCGCCTCGGCAGCTTTGACGTGCACCCAAGACATCTCACGGTCCTGCACCGGGCTGACGGCTTCGACTACACAACTAGGCAAAGCGGCCATTCACCCCTCGATTGAATTCGAGGGCACCCTGGCCGTGAATCTGTGGATGGCGTCAAGCAGATCATCACATGCGGTCGCGCGAGTCACTTCGGCCCGCTGACCGCTCTTCCGCGTTTTTCGGTGAATCGTGATCGTAGACTCCGGTCGCGGAACACCATGTACCATACGGAGAGTAGAGGCGTGAATCGAATGAGCGCGATACCCTACGTGGGAGGGGAGAGTCTATCATGTACCGACTGGAGCTGGTTATGGGGCAAGGGGTGACGGATGAGGCTTTCGGGCTCTTCCTCCAGGCACTAGGAGACGTTGCTCTGGCTTGGAGGTTGCTAGGCACCGCTGAAACACCAGAGCAGTGGCGCCGTGAACCTCGCCCGCATAAGGCTGAAGCCTGGGTACGAGAATTTGACGCCCAGAGCTGGGCCGACGTCGGCACCCCACTCTATATCACGCTCACCACGTTGGGGGGACAAGCACACGCAAGTGCTTGGCAGACCCTTGGTCACTCGGCAGAACATCTAGATTTTGGCTTGCGGCTTCTGGCTCGGCGTGAGGCGGGTTGGATGGAAGTATTCCGGCTGCCCTGAGGGTGCTAGGCCGAAACGAGCAACCCGAGAAGAAAGTGCCTAGTCTTCTCGTCATTAAGGAGATCGGCAGGGTTGAAGTAGAGCATTTCCAGGCCCCAGCTGAGAATCTCGTGTGCGCGGCCTGGACTCGATTCTTGATATTCTTCCCACCTCTGTGCCGCAGTCAAGTCTTCCGTCTGTAGTCGGTGAAGAAAACGAACCACCACGCTTTGCATCAGCGGAGAGAAGTGCTCAATGCGATGCACCATCTCGTGAAGAGTGGCGGAGACTCCCCCGCCATACATCCCGGAAATGCCGAGAACGCCTTTCCAAGGGTCGTAGTAACTCCGGCTGCCGCGGAGTACACGGCCCTGGAGCGGTCCACCCATCGCGAAAATGCGCAGCCATTCTGATGGCAGGTAGGTGCCGGCCTGCTGTACCCATTCTTTCACCAGGCGGTGGGAGCCCGGCCGCCAGGCTGGCTGGACCTGCTTCTGCCACCCGAATGGGCGGTAGGCGGCTAACAGAGCCAGCAGCCGCTGTGTGTATCCTGGGACATATTCAAAGTATCGCTGCTGTTGCTCTTCTGACCACCGGTACAGTGAACCGGACATGGTAGGGCGGAAGGGTCCGTCAATCCTGGTGAACGTATCGTCGACTACCGCACCGACGGCGACCACAGAACGGGCGAGATCGGCCCCTAGCTTTACCTGATCGCGGGCCGACACGATCCGGAGTACGGCCTCCTGCATGCTGATTGAATCACTCCTGGCTTTGTTGTGATCAAGAGAACCTGCCGGCCTGTCCAAGGAGGCGTGACAAAGCAGCAAGGCCAGTGCCTTCCGACTGGCGAAAGCCTGGCCCCGCTTTCCATGGGGCGTCCAGTGGTCAGGGCGCCAGCACGACGATGCTATCCGGTCCGAGATCCGTGATCGTCCAAACCCACCAGTGGTTTTTCTGTATCCGCACGGTGATGTTGCGGAGCGCATCCTGATTGGTGCGCTTACGTTTTGGCGGAGGCTTGGTCGATGCGCCCCCATTTTGTGAGCGCCGCCCTGACTCGCCCGCTTACGGATGCTGGCGCGCGCTCCGCCTTCACCCGGGTGGTCATTAGCAAGCGTGTCAGGCCTATGTTCGAGGGCCGCCCCTTCTGAACCTCGGCAATCCTACCACACGTGCGATTTAGGCGCTACCGCACGCATCAACACGGAGATTCCTGTGCATGGGATCAGGCGCCGCTCCTTCGTTTCGGACGCCGGATCGTGCTCGGAGACCATAGGAGGGGGGGCAGAGCTGCCCCCCCCAATAGCATTTTGCCTTTTGCCGGAAGACTGACCAGCACAGCGCGAGGGACGGCGCCCGCGCCTTCGCGAAAGGTTGCCCTCGCCGACCAGTTGCCTCTGTGGAGCGCCGAGCAGATCGCCTCGTACGTTACCCCCTACTAGCTTTTCCGCATAGCCTCCCGCTCCATTGCCTTGTCGCCAGGTGCGTCTAGAACTCCTCAATTTCCAGGTACGTCCGGAAGTCCCGGTCGAGAGCATCCAGCAGGTGCGTGCGCAGCCTGTGCCAGAGTGCCGCGTCCACGGCAGCGAAGGCGTCGGCCACCCGCTTGCCCAGGAGCGGCTTTTCGTGCTCGTCGTCATACTCCAGGGCCAGCCCCCCCCAGAAGCTGTCGGCCACGGCAGTCATGTCGTAGACCACCTCAAACCGCACGGTCGGAGCATAGAGCGGGCTCCAGTCGGTGTGACCGTTCACCTGGACAGTCTCCGAGGAGATGGCCTCTGCGATGCACTCGGCCAGATACTCCAATCGCGGCCGTGTCAACTTTCGGAGAAAGTTCTGAGGCACGTCCGGCAGTTCCTCGCTCAGTTCCTGAAGGGTGAGAAGCCAGGTGCGAACGATCGTGTAGAGATCTAGCTTGAAGTGAGCGTGCGCAGCCACCTTGAAGCTGCGACGGTCATCGAGCACGGCGGTCATCCTCCTTGGGGTGCGAGGGTGAGGTTACTTCTTGCGTCCTCCGCCAGTGTCTTCCCCGGCCGGTCCTGCTGCCGGCGAGTTGGCCAACGTCCGCAGGCGTCCTTCGATATAGTCCACCCAGTCGAGCCGCTGGGTGATCAGCTTTTCCTGCTGGCCAGCGAGACGTTCCCGCTCTTCCAAGCGGGCCTCCCGGACGGCCAGATCCCGCTCACGGGTGTCTAGCTCCCGTTCGCGCCGGTGGAGCTGCTGCTCGATTTCCCGCTCCCGTTCGGCCAGTCGCTGTTCGACCTGGGCCTCGACCTCCTGTTTTAGTTCGTCGGCCAGTTGCACCAGGTGGGCCTCTCGCTCCTTGAGGGCGGCTTCCCGGTCGGACAGGGCCGTGCGCTGTGCCTGCAGGGCGTCCATCAACTGCTGCCGGATCTCGGACTAA
>JAJZQK010000535.1 GCA_021847625.1 Chloroflexota bacterium | reverse complement strand
GGTTGGGCCGCCCTGTCGGCGGCTTCTGCGGTGGGAGCAACCTCTTGAGTCGCTCCCACTGCTTCTCACTCAAGTCGTGTCTGCTCACGCCCTGAGTCTACACCCAGGGTTTGCATACACGACCTAGCCTGAGCAAGAGCGTCCGAGGCCTGACCCTCTCGATGCGTAGAGAGAACTGATAGTACATGAAGAAATTGGCGAAGACGAACACGCCGGCCGGCTTATCCCAGAAGAGGGCCGTTTGGGTGTCGGGGCTCGAACGGATGAGAAAGACCAGCACTCCCCACAGCGCCGTGAAGACCAGTATCAGGCAGAAGGTGGTATAGGCAGGCACCTGGCGCCGTTGCCAGAGCGTGATGCCTAGCAGGATGCCTGCTACCAGCGTTACGATCAGCGGAGGGAGCACATAGGCCAGGTTCAACTTGGATTCAGGCCTCCTAGGCGCAGCAGAATCTCGATCGCCGAGTCGGGCGCGTTCATGTGCGGCGGCTTGAGATGGGCGAGGTCGGCGCCCCGCCGCTTCATCTCCCGGTAATACCGCCCGAAGGAGCCCTGGGGCAGGTAGGTCACGCGCACCGGGTTCAGGCCCAGCTGCTCGCCCACGTCGCGGTAGTCGGCGTCCAGCTGGCGCAGCTGCTGGTCGATGGCGTGATCCAGGTGGTCGCTCTCCAGCTGCTCCTTGGGCTCGACGTAGATGCGCACGTAGGCGCGGCCGTCGTCGTACTCCTTACGCGCCGCCCAGTCCTCGATCTTCACCCCCGTGTTGGCGATGGCCTGCCAGACGGTCCGCTCGTCGAGCTCCGTCAGGCCGGCGAGCTGGATGATGTCGCTTACCCGCGAGCGGAAGAGGATCTGGGGCAGCTTGATGCCCGCTTCTTTGTCCTCGCTGGCGACGACCCTGATGAGGTCGTGCATCTGGTAGCGCATCAGCGGCATGCCGTAGAAGTGCGAGATCACCACCTCGTACTCCTCGCCCGGTTGCAGCTCGTCCAGGAGGACCGTCCGCGGTTGGTAGTTGGGATTGGCGGCCTGCTTGGCCCGCTCGCCCTCGGGGATGAACTCCCAGAAGGCCATACTAGGCACGAAGGTCATGGTAGACTTGGTCCAGCTCTGCACGGCCAGCATGTAGGTCTCCGTTGCGCCGTAGCCCTCGTAGGGCTCCTGCCCCCAGTAGTGGGTGATGTCGTCCCAGTAGATGCGGGAGTCGGTGCCGCCGGTCATGATGCTCTTGGGGTGCCAGATGTCGGAGGGCAGCATGGCCCGGCCGTGCCGCTTGGCGGCGAGCCAGGCCATGCCCACCCGTGCCAGGGTGGCCGGGTGCTTCATCGCCGAGGACATTGACATGCCTCTTGCTTGGTTGGCCATCGACTCCCCTACTCGGGCCAGCACGCTGGCCAGGGCGAACCCGTGATCGAACCCGTGCCTCATCGCCAGGCTGAAGCCCAGCGCCAGGCGTTCCTGGAAATCCATCTGATCGGCCACTTCCGGCGGCGGGATCACCTCCAGGGTGAAGCGCTCCTTGCACATGTAGTCGAGCGCGCAGCCCGTGAAGTACGGCCGCGGCGCCACCAGGAGCAGCATGCGCTGGCCGGGCCGCAGGTTGACTTCCCCTTTCTTGTGCGCGGCGGCGAGGATGGTGCTGCCCAGGGCGAACCTCGCCGCCACGTCCAGCGCCCTCGTCGTGTACGGGATCCACTTGAAACGCCCGCTGCGTCCGGAAGTGTGCATCCACAGGTACGGTTTCTCGACAAGAGCGTCTTCCCGCTGTTCGCTCAGATAAGGCTCGTAGTCCTCGTAATCCGTGAGCGGAACCGTCGCCCGGAACTCCTCCATGCTCTTCGGTTTGTGATCGCCCAGGATCTTCCTGCCCAGTAACGACTTGTGGACGAGGTCGATCTGTTCCATAAGCAAGCGCTCTTGGATGACCAGAAACGCGTCCACGCTGAGATCAAGGAACCCGCAGTACCTGCGCCAGATTTCTTCCTCGCTGTGGTTGTAAAAGTACGCGTCGTCCGGTAGCACTCGGTTGGGAGACATCCGCCCCACTCCTCTCCTTTTTCCCCGATACGATCAGGTCCACGTACACGGAATCCGACTGCACCATTATAGCGCCTGCTCCGCCAGTTAGATACATGTCGGTTACTTGCTCCTTTACGTAGACCCGTCTCTGGGGACGAAGAAAGAGCGGTGTGAAGACGGCGCTCACGCCGAGCAAAGCGCCCAGCTGGGAGAGGGCGGCCTTGAAGCGGTGGGCGTGCAGGTTCGCGAGTATGCCATCTTTGACTATACTGGCGCCCAGCCCGGCCCCCTCCCGGTCGAAGGGGTAGGTGACGACGAATTGGCCGCCGACCCTTAGGACGCGCAGAATCTCGCCCGTGGCCCGCTCCGCCTCCGGCACGAAGTCCATCAGGTGGATGGAAACTACCTTGTCGAAGGCGCCCTCGGCGAAGGCCAGGCGGCGGGCATCCATCTTGAGGGTGTGGATCACGTAGCCGAGGTTGGCGGCCTTGTCGCGGGCGATGGTCAGGGCCTTCTCGGAGGTGTCCACCGCGAAGATCGTCACGTTGGGGTTGCGGGCCAGGATGTAGGCGATCTCGTTGCCGGTGCCGGCGCCGACGCACAGCACGCGGTCGCCGTTGGCGAAGTCGCAGGCGGCTATGCAGCGTTCCTGCAAGGTCCGGTAGGCTTGAAACTGCCCCACGGTGGCGTCGTAGGTGGGGTTGTATACGATGTCGAAGTACTTCTGTATTAGTAGATCGGAGATGGCCATCGCTGCACCGTCCTGTCTCACGTTTGCCCGTGCCGTCTGCCGGCACGGTCGGACAAGGACAGACCACTCACTAACCCGACAGGCCCGCCCCTGTCCGAAGAGTGCTTAACGTAAGGATGGCACCGGCACCGGCCCTCGGCAATAGAGCTTTCGGTATCCCTGCGGTTAAGGGAGCCCCACGGGGCAACAGGACCATCGAGGGGGCAAGACTCGTGCCCTCGGTTAAGAACGCTGGCACACGATGTGCCTGCAATATACGTGTTCCGCTTCGACGACTTCCACGTACAAGCTTCTACGTATAAGAAGAAGAGGAGGTGCCACACCATGATGAGGTGGTTGTTTCTGCGGGGGATGGGCTCCCGCCAGGGCTGGACGCTCTTTGGCGTGCTCTCGATCCCGTGGCTACTCATGATTGGCCTATTGGGCAGCATCAGTTTGTTCCAGTATCTCACCTGGCGTGAGATAGAGTCGCAGAAGAGCATCTCGCGCATGCAGGTCGGCGAATAGCAGAGCTGCCCCATAAGCTACGGATTTGTGGCCCGTCCTCGGCCCGCATCCGGCCCGAGGCCGCGGAGGTGTTTGCGGCGCTATGAGCCCGCGGCGGGCAAGGGCGGCCGAATCTAGAGCATACAACGGTGCGTCCCGGGAGAGAATCCCGGGTCGCACCCACGTGAGCTGAAAACCGGCCGGCAAGGCGTTCCCTCGCCGACCGCCAGTAGGGCAGGTGCTTTTCCCCTGCCGTACGCGC
>JAJZQK010000534.1 GCA_021847625.1 Chloroflexota bacterium | reverse complement strand
CCCAGCCCGTGCAGGTAGCCGTCGTCGACCTTGCCGGAGAACGGATCGCCCCCGCGCCAGCGGTCGTGGGCACCCGGGGGGACGGTGTCGATGTGCCCGTTCAGGATGAGCGAGCGCCCACCGCTGCCCCGGGCCGGCATCACGGCCACCAGGTTGCCGCGGCCGGGCGCCTGCTCCCAGAGGTCCACCTGCCAGCCGGGCTGACGGCAGGCCTGAGCGAAGTACTGGTTCGCCCGCAGCTCCCCGTCACGGGGCGTGCCCGGCTCCTGCCCGGGGAAAGAAGGGTTAACGCTGGGGATTCGCAGCAGCCCGGAGGCCACCTCCAAGAGGTCGGGCCGCAGCGCCTCGACGGCCTCGGCGATTCGCCGGCTCAGTTCGGATGTGCTCTCAGTGGCCAACTCACTTACTCCTTAACTACAGGACTTTCGCGGCGGGAGTCGGATTAACCGCGTAGAGCGTAGAGGACAGGGAGAATGCCCGATTCCTTCCGCGTCCTCCGCGGTGAAAACCCCGTCCACCACGTGGCTACTGTCAATTACTTATCTGACCGCAGGGTACCCAACCTGACGGCGTCGCCCGAGCGAGCGGCAATGTCCACGGCCACGGCGATGCGCACCGCCTCCAGGGCGTCCGTCGGGCTGATCGCCGGCGTGGCGCCGGTGAGGATGCACTGGACGAAGTGCTCGAGCTCCGTGCGCATGATGCCGGCGACGGCCCCGTAGAGCACCGGCCCGAAGGCCGTGTCCGGGGTAGCCAGCCTCTCGTCGGTGCTGATAGTCAGCCCGTGGTCGGCGTGGGAGATGCTGATGGTCCCCTTGTCGCCGATCACGTCGGCGCGGAAATGGAAGCCCGTTATGTGCTCGGGTAAGTTCCAGGCCAGGTCGACGGTCGCCACCGCCCCGTTGGCGAACTCGAGGACCGCCGACATCGCATCGTCCGCGTCGAAACCCTGGGCAGCGAAGTAGCCCCGCCGGCCGTGCGCCATCACCCGCTCCACCTCGCCGCCCGCGAACCAGCGCAGCACGTCGAAGTCGTGGATGCCGAGGAAGAAGGGGAGGTTGGTGCGCTGGGCGGCGCGCAGGTGGCGGCTGCGGCGGCCCATGCGGCGGGCGTACATCGTCTGGATCGTGCCGACCTGCCCGGCCTCGATGGCCTGCCGGGCCAGGTAGTAGCGCGGGTCGAAGCGCAGGGTATGGCCGACCATGAAGGTAACCCCGGCCGCCGCGGTTGCCTCGACGATCGCCAGCCCATCGGCTATCGAGGTCGCCAACGGCTTCTCCAGCAGTATGTGCTTGCCCGCACCCGCCGCCGCCACGGTGGCGTCGCGATGCAGGTGGTCAGGCAGGCAAACGCTCACGGCGTCGACGTCGGATCGGGCGAGCACCGCCGCGTAGTCATGGGTCCACTCCGCGTCGACCTGTGCCGCGACTCTCTTCGCGGCCTCGCCGTCCAGGTCGCAGACGGTCACGACCTGCGCGCCGGGTATGCCACGGTAGGCGAGCGCGTGGGTACGCCCCATATCCCCGGCCCCGATCACCCCAACACGTAAAGGCATTTGGCGTTCTCCTCCTGGCAGTGCTGCTACCGATCAGGCCTTCACGCCGCCGAGGGCGAGCCCCTTGATCAGGTAGCGCTGGATGGCGAATGTGAGCACCAGCACCGGCAAAGCGATCAGCGTAGCCGCCGCTGTGATGCCCCCCCAGTTAACCTCAGTATAGGACATGAAGGAGTACACTGCCACGGGCAGCGTCATCGTCTTGCGCCCGGCCAGGATGAGGGCGAAGATGAAGTTGTTCCACGAGTAGATCAACCCCAGGATCGCCGAGGCGACGATGCCCGGCGAGGCCAGCGGCACGCAGATGCGCATGAAGACGCCCAGCCGCGAGCAGCCGTCGATGAGAGCGGCGTCCTCCAGCTCGGAGGGCAGGTCCTCGAAGAAGCCGATCATCAGCCAGATGATCATCGGCATGGTGATGATCAGGTGCGTCAGGATCAGGGCCTGGTAGGTGTCGATCATCGCCGTCTGGCTGAACAGGAGGTACCAGGGCAGCAGAAAGGAGATCCAGGGCACCATCCGGGAGGTCAGAATGGCGATCGCTAGCCGCGACTGCTTCCACCTAGCGATGCTGTAGGCGGCCGGCAGGCCAAGGACCAGGCCAAGCACGGTGGCCGACGCCGAGACGATCACGCTGTTGATCGCGTAGGAGAAGAACGGGACCTTGGCGAACACCTCGGCGTAGTTGTTCAGCGTCGGCTCGAAGATGAACAGCGGCGGCCAGGCCGTCTGCTGCACGCCGGTCTTGACGCTTGAGAGGAGCATCCACAGGAACACGAACATAAACGGGCAGATCACCAGGAGGATGGCGGCGTAGATGAGGACGCTCGAGAGCAGCTTTCGCCATCTCCTCCTCGGTCGCAGGCTCGGCCTTATCGTTATCGCGTCCGTACTCATTCCGCTTGCCTCCTTAGACGAATCAGGGCGCCGCTGACGATGAACACCAGGACGATCAGGCTGATGGAGACCGCTGCGGCGTAGCCGACGTGGAAGTACTCGAAGGCGGTCTGAAAGGCGAAGAGGTTCATCGTCTGGGAGGCCCGACCGGGCCCGCCCTGGGTCATGACGTAGATGGTATCGAAAGTCTTCAGCGTGTCGATGATGCGGAAGAGCGCGGCCACCATCATCGTCGGCCGCAGCAGGGGCAGGATGATGTGCCACAGCACCTGCCAGGCGGAGGCGCCGTCGATGCGGGCCGACTCCACCGGCTCGACGGGGACGGTGGCCAGGCCCGCCAGCAGGACGAGCGTGACGAACGGCGTGTACTGCCAGATGTCCACGATGGCCAGCGCCGGGATGACGTAGTTCAGGTTCGAGAGCCACTCCTGCGGGGGCACGCCGAGCAGGCTGAGCAGGTAGTTGAGCACGCCGAGGGTGGGGTTGTACATCAGCACCCAAATCAGGGCCATCGCCGTCGGCGTCGCCATCATCGGCAGCATGAACAGCGTGCGGATGATCTTGTGTCCCTTCAGTTCCCGGTTCAGCAAGAGGGCGATGGCCAGGCCCAGCACCATCTCGACGACGACGGCGATGGCCGTGAAGTAGACCGTCCGCCAGATGGAATCGACGAAGTTCTGGTCCTTGAGGAAGAGGTCGGTGAAGTTCTGAAGGCCGATGAACTTCGGCTCGTTCATGCTGGTGGCGAACCACTCGTGGAGCGACATGTAGATGTTGAAGATCGAGGGGAAGATCATGACGACCACCAGCGCCAGCACGGCCGGCGCCGGGAAGAGCAGCGGCGCGTGGCGGTCGAAGAAGCTCAGGAAGCGGTCGAACAACCCCGGGTTCGCCGTCTCGCCCCCGGGGCTCCAGGCAGGCGAAGGCGATCTCTCGGTCGTGGACATTGGTCTCTCTCCGTTCTCCCAGGGCCAGACCAAGGGATTGGCCAGCCCAGATGCTTACGTCCAGTAGAGGGCCCGGCGGCGGTTGCCCCGGGCCATATCCGTGGGCAAACGGGCGACTCAGG
>JAJZQK010000533.1 GCA_021847625.1 Chloroflexota bacterium | reverse complement strand
GTTGCCTAAAGAGACGTTTTCCGCTATAAATTCAGAGTGAACTATCGGAGGCTAGACTCGAAGAGGGACGGCTCCCGTGGCATTGTCTCTGCAGGAGAGAGTGTGTGCCGACCCGGCGCACGGGCAGGCCTGGGTTTGCTGGAGTCCCCCCGTCGGTGATGGCTACCGAGGGTGGTGGCTACAGGTGATCACTTGAAGGAGGAATTATCAGAGTGTGGGCCTTACAGTTGTTGACCTATTTGGCCGTACTTGTGCTGCTGGGAGGCATCGCCGCCAAGATAGTCAAGTACGCTAAGGCGCCGATGCACCTTCGCTGGGAGCTGTATCCGATTCCCCACGAGCAAGGCAAGGAAGGGTACGGCGGATCCTATATGGAAGAGCCGGACTGGTGGACGAAGCCGCGCGAGAGCGACATGGTCGCCGAGGTCAGGGCGATGCTGGAGGAGATGCTCTTGATCAAGGCCCTCTGGCATAACAACCGCGCCCAATGGTATGCCTCGTTCCCCTTCCACGGCGGACTCTATCTTCTGATCGGTTTTGTCGTTCTGCTGTTGATCGGGGCGGTTCTCGAAGTGGCTGGTCTCACGGTAGCGGCGAGTGGGAACGTCATTCTCGTGTTGCTGCACTACCTAACGATAGTCGTCGGCGTGGTCGGCCTGGCTTCCTCCATCTTCGGGGCGGCCTACCTACTGTACCGGCGTTTCACGGATGAGAACCTGCGCCAGTACAGCTCGCCTTCCGACTACTTCAATCTGATCTTCCTTCTGGTGGTGTTTGGCACGGCGGCGGTAGCGTGGGCTACCGTGGACCCGTCGTTCTCGGCGCTGCGTGGGTTTGTGAGAGGCATCATCACGCTTAGCCCCGTGTCCGTGCCGGCATTGGTTTCGGCCGAGGTCGTGTTCGTTACTCTGTTTATGATCTACATGCCGTTCACGCATATGCTGCACTTCGTCGCCAAGTACTTCACCTGGCACCAGGTGCGTTGGGACGATTCCCCCAACATCAGGGGCAGCGCGGTCTCCGGGCGAATTATGGCCAACCTAACGAAGCCTGTTAGTTGGTCCGCGCCGCATATCCAGAAGGGGAAGAGCTGGGCCGAGGTGGCGACGGAGGAGAACAAATGAGCAAGAAGCCACGCGTTCAAGATATCAGCAAGCCGGGCGACGAGCAGCTGATCAACCTGGATCCGAACGATCTGATGAAGCTGCCGCACCCCTACGACGACAATAGCGAGTTCCCCCCTCTGAAGCCGCTGAAGGAGGCTCAGAAGGGCAGGCTCGAGCACGCGCTGGACGGACACGTCGCCATCGGTATTCCTAAGCCGCAGACGGAGGAGGAAAAGCGCAAGTACGTTGAGATGTTCCTGTCCGGTCTGCAGAAGTTGCTCAATAAGGATGACAACTGGACCTTCTACCAACAGCTGATGCTGACGATGGAGAACTGCACCCGCTGCCAGACCTGTTCGGAGGCGTGCCCTGTATTCGTCAGCAGCGGCCGCCAGGAACCGTATCGGCCTACCTACCGGGCGGAGGTCCTGCGCCGGATCGTCAAGCGCTACTTGACGCCGGGCGGCAAGTTCTTCGGCAAGTTCACCGGCGCCGATATCGATCTCACCTGGGATGCGATCGCGCGCCTAGCCGAGCTGTCCTACCGCTGCACGATCTGCCGGCGCTGCGCGCAGACCTGCCCGATCGGCGTGGACAACGGGCTGATCACCCACGAGTTGCGCAAGCTGTTCAGCCAGGAGATGGGCATTGCTGCCGCCGAGCTGCACAGGCTCGGCAGTGTTAAGCACCTCGAAACCGGCTCGAGCACAGGCATGACGCCGGCCGCCCTCATGGACACTATCGAGTTCATGGAGGAAGAGGTCGAAGAGAAGACCGGCATGAAGTTCAAGTGGCCCGTCGACAAGGAAGGGGCCGATATTCTGCTCATCCATAATGCCGGCGAGTTCCTCTCCTGGCCGGAGAACCCGGAGGCGTTCGCCATCCTTTTCGAGAAGGCGGGCATCAACTACACGCTCTCCAGCGAGCTAGTTGGCTACGACGGCGTGAACTACGGGCTCTGGTATGACGACGTGCAGTTCGCCCGGGTCGCTCTGAAGCACCTGGAGGTGGCCAAGAAGCTGGGCGTGAAGAAGATCGTCATCGGCGAATGTGGCCACGCCCATAAGGCCCTTACCGTCATCGCCGACCGGGTGATGCCCGAGGAGCTCAACATCCCACGCGAGAGCTGCTACGTGTTGTTCGACGAGATCGTG
Organism: Chloroflexota bacterium; assembly: GCA_021847625.1. Next base: position 1,264 of record JAJZQK010000533.1, on the reverse strand, counting down.
CGCAGCGGCAAGCTGAGCCTAGACCCGCGACGCAACAACTTCCCGGTGACGCTGCACGACCCCTGCAACATCGTGCGCCTGATGGGCATCGTGGAGCCGCAACGGCGGGTTCTGCGCAAGATCGCACCGCGCTTCCGCGAGATGACCCCGCACGGTGTGGAGAACTACTGCTGCGGAGGCGGCAGCGGCTTTGCCATCATGCAGGGCCTCAACTTCCCCGACTGGCGCAACGGCGTATCCGGGCGGATGAAGATGAAGCAGATCCTGGGGGCCTTCGAGAAGGAGCTCGATTCTGACGAGCCGAAGTATATCTGCGCTCCGTGCTCGAACTGCAAGGGCCAATTGCGCGGCTTGCTTGAGTACTACAATGCGGGCGAGAAGTCAAACATCCGCTACACGGGCCTCGTCGAGCTCATCATAAACGCGATGACCGACTTCGAGAAGCCGTTCCTGAATCCGGAGGAGGACTTCTAATACCGGTTGCGAATGCGAGTGGTCTATTTCGTCCGGGTTAAGACGTAGCGGCCGGCGTCTCCCTCGGGCCTGCGGCCCCAGGGACCTCGTCTGCCGGCCGGGTGACGGCCAGGCCTCGGTCCCTGGGCGCAGCGCAGGGGCACGTGTCGCCACTACGTACGGAACGGACTGAAATAGGGCCTTATCTGAACTGAAGGCAATTGGTACAACTCCCATCCGGCCCGACGCGGCAGGGGAAAAGTAAGGGGCCGATCTGGCAGTAGTCGCCAGATCGGCCCCTTCGCTATACTGGTGCCAGCCTTCTAGACAGTGAAGAAGAGGTTGCTGACAACCACCAGAATGACTAGCAACCCGACCCCGACACCTAGGCTCCAGAGGATCAACTGCTTCTCGACAGGGAGCAGAGGCTCGTAAGGGATCCTCTCCAGCTCCTCCGCCAGCTGATTATCTGCGGCACGGGTCGGCGTTCCTTGTATTGGGCGCTGCATTGTGCATCTCCTATCTTTGCGACTTCAGACTTTGCGTCATCTTCCGGGCAATGGGCCGGTTTACCGGTCCACGCTGCCGGCCACGGCACTTAGGCCAGAGGCGGGTGCACGCCGTTGAAGAAGATGAACGAGATGAACAAGCCGATCCAGATGATGAAGCCGAACAGGCAGAGGATATAGACAAGCGCCAGCCTGCCAATACCTTCTTGCCACAGCTTCTTGAAGTTCGACATCATGCCCAGCGTGAAGAAGGTCATGACGAAGAACAGCACGCGGAAGACGTTGCTCTCGCCGGTGGCTGC
>JAJZQK010000532.1 GCA_021847625.1 Chloroflexota bacterium | reverse complement strand
TGACGAAGTAGTGCCAGACGAGGGGTGGATTGGCCACCCGCGCCTTGCGCGTCTTCACCTGCTCGGCGTGGGCCACCTGGAAGCTGCGCCTGAGGAGGGCCTCAACTTCTTTGCGCCCGTGCTGGCTGGTGTAAATAACCTGGAAAGCGTAATGGTCTCGCCAGTCGGGGAATAGCCCATAGACGGCGAACCCCCCGCCGAGCCCATTGCCGCGGTCGTGCATGTTGGCGATGGCGGTGATAGTGTCGTTGCCCGAGAACAGGCGACCACTGGTATCCATCATCCCGAAGATGCTGCAGGCGGCGATCACCTTGTCGTCGCCGTAGGGGTTATTGCGGTTTCGCGTATGCTCCATTGAGCCTACCCTCCAATCTGGCCTTGCGCAACTTATGAGGCAGCGAGATGAGGCCGAAGTCGTCGGCTAGCAGCTTCTCTGCCATCTCCGTCACGTCGGCGTCCTCGCGCATCAGCCCGAAGGCGATCCCGGCCCGGTCGATGTCGCCCACGTAGATCAGGCCCACCAACCGGCCGTCTTTCATCACGATCTTGCGATAGGTATTCCCCTCCGGTTCCAGGCGCGTGCGCACCTGATAGCCGTCGTTCGGCGGGGGCATCAGCAGGCCCGCCGAAACAAGGGAGAGTCCGAAGTAGTTGAGAGAGTTGCAGGCCGTGCCCCCGGGGTAAGTGGCAGACCGGCCGGCCATGTTCAAGCCGGCAATCCGTCCCCCTAGGTAGGCATTGGGCCACACGGGCGTCGGCCGCGAGGCGCGGATGGCGAAATCGTAGGCCTCGGCCGCATCGCCGCAGGCGTACACGTCCGGGGCGCTCGTGGTCATCCGGTCGTCGACGACGATGCCCCGGTTGACGGTGAGACCCGCCTGGCGGGCCAGCTCGACGCGCGGCACGACGCCGATGGCGACGACGAGAAGATCGCACGGGACCTCCCGGCCGTTGTCGAGGAGGACGCTCGCTACCGCTCCCCCCTGCTGGGGATGGCCGGCGACGGAAGAGATCGTGCAGCCGGTGAGGATCTCCACCCCCGCCTCGCGCACGGCGTCCTCGGCTAGGAGCGAGCCCTGCTCGTCGAGGACCATGTTCAGCAGGTGGTCTTTCAGTTCGATGATCGTCACCGCGAGCTTGCGTTTGACCAGCGCCTCGGTGACGCTAACGCCGATCAGGCCGCCGCCGATGACGACGGCCCGGCGCGCCTCGCCGACCCTCTGCGCCAGGCGCTCGGCGTCGGCCAACGTGGTGAATGTGTAGACGCCGTCGCGGTCCAGCCCCTCCATGCGTGGCACGAAGGGGGTGCCGCCGGTGGCGAGCAGAAGGCGATCGTAGGTGAGTTGCTCGCCGTTGGCCAGCTCGATCTTCTTCTCGGCCACGTCGAGGCGGGTGGCCGCATTGCCGGCCAGCAGCGTCAGGTGTTTGTCGTCGTAGAACGAAGGCGATCGATAGAGCATGTGCGCGAGGTTCGTCTCGCCCGCGACGTACTTGGAGATCATTGGCCGCGAGTAGGCATGGTAAGGTTCGTCCGACACGATGACGACCTCGCCGTCCTTGTCGACCTGGCGGATTGCCTCCGCCGTGCCGATGCCGCCCGCTGAGTTGCCGATGATAACGTACTTGGTCATGGCCTAGGGCACCTCCTCGTAGACGAGCGCCTCGTTCGGGCAGTTCGCCACGCAGGCGGGCTCCGCTTCGCCCCCGCAGAGGTCGCACTTGGCGACCACCTTGCCGGCGGCGACGTCCTTGGTGATGGCCCCATTGGGGCAGAAGAGCAGACATGTCCAGCAGCCAATGCAGCGATCCGCGTCGTGCACCACCGCTCCGGTTTCCTCGTCCTTGTGCATCGCTCCGGTTAGACAGGCATAGGCGCAGAGGGGCTCATCGCATTGGCGGCACTGCAGGGCAAAGGAAAGTGCCCCGCTTTCCTCCACATGCAAGCGCGGGGTGGGCCGCACGCGCTCGCGCTTGAAAGCCTTGATGATATTCTTTGAGCGGGAGTGCTGCACCACGCAGTGGACCTCGCAGAGGCGACAGCCGATGCAGACTTCCTCCCGAGCGTATATTCGCTTCAATGTCTCCTCCGCATATCAAAAGCCCCCAGCCGAGCTCAGCATCGCTCCAGTGGGGGCTTCCTTGCCTAGGTCGGTACGCCGCCAGCCAACGTCGCTTTGGCGGCGAATCTGACAGGTCTATTTATATTGCAGGGGCAGAATGGGTACCACGTCGATTCTGTACGAAAAGAGGCACGATTTCTTTGTGCAAAGGGCACAACGGGGGGTCGCCTACCCCTCGAGGCCCCTTATCTTGAGGGCCAGCTGCAGGCAGAGGCGATCTTCGGGGTCGCGCAAGCTGAGGCCGGAGATCTCCTCGATGCGCTCCAGACGATAGGCGAGGGTATTGCGGTGTAGAAAGAGGGTGTCGGCGGCGCGTTGTAGGTTGCCGTCGCACTCGAAGAAGACCTCCAGCGTGCGCACGAGCTCGCCGGAGTGTTTGTTGTCGTAGTCGACGATCCGGCCGAGGGTCTCTTCGTAGAAAGAGCCTAGTTCCCCGGTGCCGTGCAGCGGGAAGAGGAGTCTATAGATGCGCAGATCCTCGAAGGCACTGGCGCGGTTGCCGCCGAAGAGCCGCTGGCCGATGGAAAGCGCATGCTCGGCCTCCCGGTAGCTCTGGCGGATTTCCCCCACGCCCAGGCCCACCCTGCCGATGCCGACGGAGATGGAGCCCTTCAGGCGCCGCATCCCTTGCTGGCGGACCTCCTCGGCTCGGCGCCTGATACGGTCGGAGGCGGTGGGTCCATTTTGACGCCTGCGGCGGGCCTCCTCCGTTAGTTCGCAGGCCAACGCTTCCTCGGGCATGGGGAGGACCATCACCACGGTGGATTCCCTGACCTTGAGGAGGGCTCGCGGCTCGCGGGCGGCAATCTCCTCGCGCAAGATGCTGCCGAGCCCGCGTTCGCCGGCGGGGGTGGCGGAGGTGGATTGGCGGTCGTCCCGGCCGAAGACGAGCACGGCTGCCGGCACCGCCATGTCGTAGCCTACCCTCGCCGCGTGCTCGGCCAGCACCTGCTCGCCGACCGGGTCGTTCGAGAGCAAGGTATCCACGAACTCGCCCCGGGTGCGGTTCTCGGCCTCTACCACCGCCCGCTCCTTGGTCATCTCCAGCGCGGAGACCGAGGCGGCCCGGCCCACGGAGACCTGGTCTATCTCATTCAGCTCCGCCGCCGGCCCCAGCACGGAGATGTAGCCGACGATGCAGTCGTAGACGATGATCGGCGCCGAGAAGCGGGCGATGCCGTGGTCGGGCAGCGAGAACCTGGCGATAGGCGGGGCGGTGCTGACGAGGGCGTGCCCCTGGGGCCACTCGCCCTCCCAGGCGTCCGACTGGAGGAGGCCCGGCAGCTGCTGCTCGGTGGGCAGGACCCCGGAAGGGACGGCGCAGAGGCGCAGACGGAAGGAATGGTCCTGCATGGCGACGGTCTTGGCGGTGATCTGGCTCAGCGTGTGGCCGCTGGCATCTCGCCATTTG
>JAJZQK010000531.1 GCA_021847625.1 Chloroflexota bacterium | reverse complement strand
TACTGGGCCGGCGCCGACGAGCACGTGCGCCGCCTGGAGGACCGCATCGGCCAAGTGAAGCACGTCTACGTCGAGATGATCGACCGCGGGGGCGAGGAAGGCGCGCACCTGACAGAGCAGATTAGCCCCGGCGCCGGCAAGCTCGTCGCCAGCCGGCTGAAGCAGGGAGCGACGTTCGAGGCCCTGGAGGACCCGGAGACGCTGGCGGAGACGATGGACTGGGAGCGCTGCCTGCTGGGAGGTTTGGCAAGCAGGAAGGCCGCCGACTACGTTTCCCAGGCCTACAGCGACGCTTCCCGGCGTCGCTACGAGTTCATCGCCAAGCGCTTCGAGGAGTCGCTGCAGGAAGGAGAGGCGGGGCTGGCCATCCTCACCGAGCATCATCGCGTCCAATTCCCGCCGAGCATCCGCGTATTCTACGTCGCTCCCCCGGCCTTGGACGAGGTGCATCGCTGGCTGCGCGACTACCGCGAACAGGCCCGCGCCCCTAAGGCGGAAGCCACGACCGAGCCAGAGGAGGAACAGCCAGAGGGCGGCGCCGAACCAGGAAAGGAAGAGAGCGCCGAACAAGGCGAAGAGACGAAGCAGGAAGAGTAAACCCGCGGGTGTTGTCCTGGCTGCACGGCTGGCCCCCGTCCGACGTAGGGGCAGACGGCCTCTGTCCGCCTTAGATAGAGGGGTGGGCGGCCGATGAGGCCATTTTCGCCCCGCGTTAGTGGTCGCCAGGTTCTGGTTATACCTTCAGAAACGGTTGCCGCCGTGGTTGTAGGGGCGCGGTCACCGCGCCGTCGGGCGGTCCCCTGAGGCGGACCGCCCCTACACCGGTCCCTTCCCTTCGACGTCGGCACCCGCCGAGGCCGGTCATTCCCGCGGAAGCGGGAATCCATCCGGTGCCTTGCCACGTCGGGAACTGGATCCCCGCTTTCGCGGGGATGACGACGGCCAGGCGGCTTTTGCCCTCACTCGCGTAACTGGATCCCCGCTTTCGCGGGGATGACAAGTATCGGTAGCGTCAAGGTCAGCGGCAATATCTCCACAACTGCTTGCTTCAGCAGCTGGCGGGCGGCAGTTTCCGCCGCCACCGTTCAGGCTAACGGCGCTTCGCCCGAAGCACGGCCTCTACGACCACCTCGGCCTTCAGCGACGCGGGGTCTTCCCCCCAATTGAGGACCGCCACCCTGGGGCCGTTCGGGCGCCAGCGCGCGGGGTCCGTCGGCCCGAAGAGGACGACCGTGGGCACGCCAAGCAGGCCCGCCAGGTGCGAGAGCCCGGAATCGTTGCCCACGTAGGCATCCGACTCCGCCAGCAACCCCGCCAGCCGCCCCAAAGAGGGCTCGCGGAGAACCGGCACCCGCGACCGGGTGGCGACGAGCAGGTCCCGCGTCGCCTCCGCGTCGGCCGGACCGCACATCAGCACAACCCTGTGCTCGGCGGCCAGGGCGTCTATGACGGTGGCGAAACTCGTGGCCGGCCAGTTCTTGCGCTTGCTCCCACTGCCCGCGTGGAAGGCGAGTAGCGGCAGGGGGCGCGGGTCCAGCTCCCGCAGCGTTTCGCCGGCCCAGGTACGGTCGGAAGCAGAGGCGGTCAGCAGCGCTTCTTGTCTGGGGCAGCTCGCGCCGAGGCCAAGCGAGGCAACGGAAGCGAAGAGATGGTCGGTGACGTGCTGGCGGCTCCCGGGGGGAGGCTGCGACGGCGCCACGACGACCTGCCGCGCCCCCATTCGCCGCAGATTGTCGGCGACGACGCCCTCCTCGTCGCGCAGCCAGGCCACGGCCACGTCCACCCGTCCCCACGGGGCCTGCTGCTCCCCAATGGTAGTAGCGACGGCAAACAGCCCCTGCAGGCGTCTGTCGTCCTGCGAGAGCCCAACGTCGACCAGTCCGCAAGCCTGGAGGAGGCGCACGGCCCCGCTCTGGCCGGCCAGCGTAAGGCGTGCCCGCGGTCGGCCGGCGCGTACCGCCGGCATTACCGGCGCGGCCAGCAGCAGATCGCCCAGAGCGCCTGGGCGCAGGAAGAAGAAATCCTCCATTCAACCTCGGCGTGCATTCGTCATGTCTGCCTGGGCCCTCGCGTGGAGGGGCTTAGGCCCCCTTCAATCCGCAGTGGTTGCGGCCATCCGGGAGCCCTTCGGACGTGGCATAGGACCTGCTCTATCTTAGCAGAATCCTGGATGAGGGGAGGGAGTGATACAATGGCAAATCCGAAGAACCGTCGCGAAGACATGACCGTCGAGGAGGCCGGCCGCAAGGGCGGCGAGACCGTCTCCCGCAAGTACGGTCATGATCACTTCGAAGAGATCGGCCACAAGGGCGGTGAGACCGTCTCCCGGAAGTATGGTCACGAGCACTTCGAGGAGATCGGCCGCAAGGGCGGCGAGACCGTGTCCGAGAAGTATGGTCACGAGCACTTCGAGGAGATCGGCCACAAGGGCGGCCAGAAGGTCCGCGACCTCATCGAAAAGGGCAAGGGCAGCGAGCGGTAATCACACCCTTGCTCGATCCCGTGTAGCCGATTGGCGCTAGGCCCCGGGGCGCTTCGAGAAGTCGAAGTCCCCGGGGTCTCTTATTATCCGGTTCAACCGCGGCGCCTCACGACGAGGGGCCTTACTGCCCGGCACTGACCTCCACCTCGAAGCGCCGCGGAAATGGTCCGCGGCAGAGCCCTGGCACGCTTCCTGCAAATAGCAACCTAGGGAACAGCACCACGCGCGCATCGACGGCGATGACCTACCGAGCGCACAGTCTTGGGCTGGAGGAAGGGCGCAATGTCTACAACTGGGAAGTCCACAACTGAGAAGCAGAAGAAACCATCGGGCCTGGAAGGGGTCATAGCGGCTAGCTCCGCCTTGTGCACGGTTGACGGCGAGGCGGGGAAACTAATCTACTATGGGTACGACATCCGCGAGCTGGCCGCCAAGGCTAGCTTCGAGGAGGTAGTGTATCTCCTCTGGTATGGGGATTTGCCCACCCGCCCACAGTTGGATTCCCTCAACGAGGCGCTGGTGGCCAGCAGGGCGTTGCCGGATGAGGTCGTAGACATCATCTCGGCCTTCCCCACGACCTCCCTGCCGATGGAGGTGCTCCGCACCGCCGTGTCGTCTCTGTCGGCCTTCGACCGCAACGCCTGCTACTACTCTCACCAGGCGAACCTCTGCAAGGCCGTACGCTTGGTTGCCCAGATCCCGACGGTCGTGGCCACCAACCACCGCTTGCGCACCGGCCGGCGGCCGGTGGCCCCGCGCTCGGACCTGGGACATGCGGCCAACTTCCTGTATATGATGAGCGGGGAGGACCCCGACCCCGTTGCCGTCGAGGCGATGGATATCGCGCTCGTCCTCCACGCCGAACACGAGCTGAACGCCTCCACGTTCGCCGCCAGGGTCTCGGCCGCCACGCTGGCCGACATGTACTCGGCCATCACCTCGGCCATCGGCACGCTGTCAGGGCCGCTGCACGGCGGCGCCAACGAGGCCGTCCTCGACATGCTCATGGAGATCGGCAGCGTCGACCGGGCCGAGCCATATAGTAGGGAGGCACTCGC
>JAJZQK010000530.1 GCA_021847625.1 Chloroflexota bacterium | reverse complement strand
CAGCGGCACTTCGTACGAGACCATCTGCGCCACGGAGCGAATCGCCCCCAGCGTGGAGTACTTGTTGTTGGAACTCCAGCCCGCCGCCATGACGCCGATGACGGCGAAGGTGCTGATCGCCGCGATATAGACGAGGCCGATGTTCAGGTCGGCCACCACGAGGTCGGCGCCCAACGGCAGCACGACGAAGGCCCCCACCGTCGGCATCACGAAGATGATCGGCGCCAGCAGATGCAGGACGCGGTCGGCGCCGCTCGGCACGACGTCCTCCTTGAGAAGGAGCTTGAGCGTATCCGCCACCGGCTGCAGCAGCCCCCAGGGACCGTAGTGCAGCGGGCCGTACCGGTCCTGCGTGAAGCCGAACACCTTGCGGTCTCCCCAGGAGAGTACGACCGCCGAGCCGATAATGACGGCGAACGTCATCACCAGGCCCAGCACGAGGCGGATCAAGACGGCGATGGCCATTTCCAGACTCATCAGCGGTCCACCTCCCCCAGCACGATGTCGATGCTGCCCAGGATCGAGACCACGTCGGCCATCGTGGCGTCCTTCACCAGCTCGGGCAGGATCTGGAGGTTCACGAAGGAGGGGCCTCGCACCTTAGCCCGATAGGGGTTCGGCGATTGCCCATCGCTGACCATATATACCGCCATCTCCCCCTTGGCACCCTCCACGCTGTAGCAGGCTTCGCCCTTCGGCGGACGCACCACGTGGGGAAGCCTGGCCTGGATGGGACCGCCGGGCAGACGCTCCATCGCCAGCCGGATGAGGCGGATCGACTCGCGCATCTCGTAGAGGCGCACCTCGTACCGCGCGAAGCAGTCGCCCTCCAGGCGCACCACCGGCTTCACGCCCAGCTCAGGGTAGACCCCGTAAGGGCGGAAGGTGCGCACGTCGAACTCGACGCCCGAGGCGCGGATGCACGGCCCGCTGACGCTGTAGGCGAGGCCCATCTCCGGCGAGATGTAGCCGATCCCCACCGTGCGGGCCAGGAATATCTCGTTGCCGGACACCAGGTCCTCCAGCTCGTCGAGGTTGCGCTCGAACTTCTTCAGGAACCCCTCGAGCCGGGAGAGGAAGCCGGTTGGCAGGTCGTAGAGCAAGCCGCCCGCCCGATAGTAGTTGAAGTTCATGCGGCTGCCGCAGACCATCTCATAGAGGTCGAGGATCTCCTCGCGGTCGCGGAAGCAGTAGGTGATGGGCGTCCAGGCGCCCAGATCGAGCAGGTAGGAGCCGATGCCGACCAGGTGGCCGCCGCAGCGGCTCAGCTCGCCCATTATCACCCGGATGTACTCCGCCCGCCGGGGCACCTCGACGCCCATAATCTGCTCGATCGCGCCGACGTAGGCGTGCTCGTTGAGCATGTTGGTGATATAGTCGAACTGGTCGACGTAGCGTACGCCCTGGTTGAAGGTACGGTTCTCCAGGATCTTCTCGATCCCGCGGTGCAGGTAGCCGACGTAGGGCGTGCATTCCAGCACCCGTTCACCCTGTAGCCGCAGCACCAGGCGCAGCACGCCGTGGGTGGCGGGGTGCTGAGGGCCCATATTCAGCACCAGTTCTTCGACCACGTCAGCCGATTGCTTATCCATCGGCGGCTCGTCGCCGGGCCGCGGCCTCTCCGGAGCCGTCATCTCTCAACCCTCCCCCGGTAGGCTGGCGGCAGGTAGTCCTTGCGCAAGGGATAGCCGACGTGGTCCTCGCTCATCATTATGCGCCGCAGGTCGGGATGGCCCGTGAAGCGAACGCCGAGGAGGTCGTAGGTCTCCCGCTCCAGCCAACCGGCGCCGGGCCACAGAGGCACCAGCGAGTCGACCACGGGGTCGTCGTGGTCGAGGCGTACCCTCACCTGCGCCGAGAGGCCGTTGCTTGGCGAATGGAGATGGTAGACCACCTGGATCTGGTCGCCCATATCCACCCCGCTCACGCAGCTGAGGAAGGCAAAGCCGAGCTGCGGATGGTCGCGGAGCAAGGCCGCCACCGTCAGCAGGCCGGCGGGGCTGACCTCCAGGCTCAGGGAACGCGGCGCAAAGGCGACCGGCGCCGCAAGGTGCTCGCCCACCGTGTCGGCGATGACCTCGGCCGCCTGCCGATAACGGGGCTCGGGCGCCGCCGCGGGCCTACCGCGCACTCTGCTCAGCATCGCCTTCCTCCTCCCCGCCCAGGTTGAACCATTCGAGCGCGGGCACCTCGAAGTTCATCTTCGCTATCTTGTCCCGTAGTTGGAGCACTCCGTCCAGGAGCGCTTGCGGCCGGGGCGGTCAACCGGGCACGTACACGTCCACCGGCACGACGGTGTCGATGCCCTGCAGGACGTGGTAGGAGTCCCAGAACTCGCCCCCGCTGGTGGTGCAGGCGCCCATGGCGATGACCCACTTGGGCTCGGGCATCTGCTCGTAGAGGCGGCGCATTAGCGGCGCCATCTTGAGCGTCACCGTGCCGGCCACGATCATCACGTCGGCCTGGCGCGGGCTCGGCCGGTACACCTCACAGCCAAAGCGGGCCATGTCGTGCTTGGGCATGCCCGTGGCCATCATCTCGATTGCGCAGCAAGCCAGGCCGTAGGTGAGTGGCCAGGGCGAACGGGACCGCGCCCAGTTGAAGAGGGATTGCACCGTCGTACAGACGACGTTCGGCGTCCCTGTCTTCTCCGGGGGGATGGCCCCCTCCCGAACATCGGCCCTCTCCTCTAAGTCCATTCCAACGCCCCCTTCCGCCAGGCATAGACCAAACCCACCACCAGCACGCCGATGAACACCGCCATCTCGACCAAGCCGGCCGCCCCCAGGTTCCGGAAGAGTGCGGCCCAGGCCAGGAGGAAGATCGCCTCCACGTCGAAGAGAACGAAGAGCAGGGCGAAGGTGTAGTAGCGGATCGGGAACTGCACCTGGGCATTGCCGACCGCCTCCATGCCCGATTCGTAAGCGTTCAGCTTCGCCCCTCGCTTGTTGCCGCGAGGCGCCAAGAGGCGCGAGGCGATGAGCCCGCCGACGACCAGCACGGCGCCGGCAAACAAGAACACCGCGACGAGAAAGTAAGCAGTGAGGTACTCCTGACTCAACGGCAACCTCCGCTATCCGTGTCGTGTCCCAGCATATCCTATCTTGTGCACCCCGGCAACAAGCTTGGTGGCAACCGATTGTGCCTCCAGATCTTGGGAGACGCGTTCCACCGTCGTCCCCGCGCAAGCGGGGATCCATTGGCGCCCTTGCCCTCCGGAGTGTCCATCAGGAAGTCATCCCCGCGCAAGCGGGGATCCATTTCTCAGCAGGCGAGGAACCGGATGGATTCCCGCTTCCGCGGGAATGACCGGACCCGCCGGCCACCAGTGCCGGGCACAATCGCCTTCGGCGATGTCCTACCTCTTGTCGTAGGGGCCGGCACGGAGTCCGGCCCCGGCTCCATACTCGCGGGGGCGACCCTACCAAGGACCAGGGCGGCAGGGGACAAGCCCCTGCCCTACAGGCTACGACGGCGATTCACCTCGGACACGTAGGGCAGGCCCTTGTGGCCTGGCGCCCGGCTGCGACGGCGATTCACCTC
>JAJZQK010000529.1 GCA_021847625.1 Chloroflexota bacterium | reverse complement strand
TCCGATCTGGGGCCTGGCGGTGACGCTGGGTGAGCTGTTCGAGGCGGGCGAGGAACCCTACGTCGTCTTCCTGGAGATGGGCAGGACGATGGGTCGCCTGGGCCGGCCGAGCTCCGCCGTGAGCTATCTGGAGCGAGCTCTTTCCCTGAATCCGAAGTCCTTAGATGGCTGGCGACTGCTAGGCCGCTACAGGGCCGCCGCCGGCTGAGCTCCGGCGGCCGACCCCCTTCAGCGCCTACTGTCTGAACCAGTCTGTCTCGCCCCTGTCGCCGGCAGGCCGATTCGCCGCGTTGCGTGTGCTACCGGGGATATCTTCGGCTGCCCTAAGGGAAACCCCCATTCCTCCATTCCCCAGCTTGGCCGCATACTCTCTTACCGGGAAGGAATAGCCTGGGGACGGCCTGCGCCCAGATGCCCAGGCAGTGGCCCGTTCGGCGGTGCCAACAGGATCCATCGTACGCTCCGGTGAGGTTGAGTGATGGCAAGCAAAGCTAGGTGCGAAGCGAATTCGTGGTTGAGGCGCCGGGCCGGCGAGGTCCGAGGGCGAGTCCTCTCGATAGGCAGCGGGGACGACCAGGACGGTGAGGGCGGATGCTATCGGCGCTACTTCGCCAGCGCCTCCGCCTACGTGACCTCCGAGGTTGAGCCCCGGCCCGACTGCGACTTGGTTCTCGACGTGCGCGACATGCCGACAATAGGGGCCAAGAGCTACGACTGTGTGTTCTGCAGCGGGGTCCTCGAGCACGTGGACGACTACCACGCGGCTCTGCGCGAAATCAGGCGGGTACTGAAGGACGGCGGCCTGCTGCTGCTAGGCGTACCGTTCAGGCAGCCGATCCACATGCCCCCCAACGACTACTGGCGTTTCACGCGCCACGGCGTTGAGCTGCTGCTGGAATCGCACGGCTTCGGCATTGCCGAGCTGATCGCTCTGGACGACTCGCCGTCAACCTCGTTCCCCGCCGCCTACTGGGCCAAGGCAAACAAATTGCCGTCTACGCCCGGGTACGAGGGGGACTGCCGGCGGCCGGCCAAGACCGCGTCCGGCTTACAGGGCGGCCTTCTGCAGCGGGGTCCGGCGCACGTCTCCGCACCCGGGGTGGGGACTCTCGGGTTAGGCCGGGAGGGGACGATCGGGCCGCTGACCGGCCGTGTGCATATCGTGATTGCCGACGACGGCTGGATACTGGAGCGCTGCGCCAGGGAAATCGCCGACCGGCTCGCCAACGTGACCGTCTCGTCGACGCCGGACCCTTCGGCGGATGTCAACTACTACGTCAACTACTCTGCTTACCGCGGGCCGCAACCAACCATCGAAGTGGCCTTCTTCACCCACATCGAAGAGCGGTCTCCCGAGGCTCGGGAACGATTCTTCCAGGTTGCCCATGCCATGGATGCCTGCGTCTGCATGTCTGACCGCTACGCTGACGCCCTGCGGCAGGCCGGCGCTTCCGACGTTCAGGTGATAACCCCCGGCGTGGACCTGTTGCTGTACCGCCCGCTCGTACGCGTGGGGGTTGTCGGCCGTACCTACCACACCGGGCGCAAGGGCGAAGACCTGGTCAGAGCCGTAATGGACGAGCCGGGGATAGAGTGGCACTTCACGGGCAGCGGTTGGCCTGCCCCGGCGACCTTCTACAGTCCGGAGCAGATGCCCGACTTCTACAACTCCGTCGACTACATCCTGGTGCCTTCGCACTACGAGGGCGGGCCCATGTGCGTGCTGGAGGCGCTGGCCTGCGGCAAGGAGGTAATCGCCCCGAACGTCGGCTTCGTGGAGGACTACCCGCACATCGAGTACCGGACCGGCGACGCGCAGGACCTGCGCCGTGTCCTGCGGGGCCTGGTGGCTCAAAGAGACGAGCTAAGACAAGCAGTTGTCGGACGCAGTTGGGATAACTGGGCTAGTCTCCACGCCGGCCTCTTCCGCCAGCTGCTCGAGGGCAAATCCTCTTCTCCCGCGCTTGCGACGGCGGAGCCGGAGCGCCTGCGCGTACTGATGGCCATGCACGCCCCTGGGAAGGCAGCCGATGGTGGGCCGTCGATTCGGCTGGGCAAGACGAAGGAGCGGTTGGAGGAACTGGGGCTGAGCGTGGATATCACCGACGAGGACTTGCCTGACGCGCGGGGATACGACCTCGTCCACGTTTTCAACGTGTGGGAACCCCATTCGGCTCTTGCTCAACTGCGCCACCTGAAGCAATTCGGGATTCCTATTGTCTTCTCGCCGATCTACCTGGACCTTTCCGAGATGGTCTGGGCTCGCCGGGCCGTCCCGACCGTGTTTCAGACTGCCCAGACGCCGGCCGAGCTCGACCGGTACCTGGCAGTGATGGGCGGTGGCGACCTCGTTGTAGACGGCATCTCTCGCTTCCAGACACACGAGGTCCAGCCCGGTTTCTTCTGGGAAGTGCGGGAGATGGTAGGCTTAGCCGACCATATCATTGCTCTCAGCGAACATGAAATAACGCGGCTTTGGGCAACGGGCGCAACGCCACGACCCTACTCTCTAGTGCATAACGCCGCCGACTTCTCGCGGTTCACCCAGGCCAGCGCCAAACCCTTCTACGATAGGTATGGTCTGCGGGATTACGTCCTCTGCGTCGGCCGCATCGAGCGCCGGAAGAACCAGCTGATGCTTGTCCACGCCTTGCGTGATGCCAATGTGCCGATCGTTCTCATCGGCAGCACTGGCGAGGTGGACTACGCCGAGCTCGTCCGTCGCCAGGCCGGCGACAACGTCACGTTTATCGACCGCCTGCCGCACGACGGCGACCTCCTCGCCTCCGCCTATGCCGGGGCCCGTGTGTTCGTCCTGCCCAGCTGGAGTGAAGGGGCGCCGCTGGTCGCCCTGGAGGCCGCCGCGGCCGGGACGGCCCTCGTCCTGAGCGACCGGTCGGCCGAACGGGAGTACTTCGGCGACCTGGCCACCTACTGCGACCCGGCCAGCGTCGAGTCGATTCATCAGACCGTCCTGGCTGCCTATGCCGGGGCTTCGGCAGAGGGAGAGAAGCGGCAGGCCCGGCAGGAGCTGATTCGATCCAAGTACACCTGGGAGAACGCCGCCCGGGGAACCTTCGCGGCCTACCGATCGGCCCTGGCTGAATTCAAGAGGCGTGCGGTAGCGCCGACGAACGTCGTCAGGAAGCTCGAGATTGGCAGCGGCGACAATCCGCAGCCAGGCTACGAGCACCTCGACGTCAGGCCCGACTCGCCCCACGTCGAGCATGTGCACGACATAACTAAGTCGCTGCCGTTCATGGACGGTACGTTCGACGAGATCCTCTCCCGCAGCTGCCTCGAGCACGTCTCCTGGCGCCGGGCAGCCGCCATCCTTCGCGACTGGTACCGCGTGCTAAAGCCCGGGGGGATGCTGCGAATATGGTTGCCTGATCTGGCCTATCTCTGCCGTATGTACCTGGATGGCAAGGCAGACGAGCATCTCGACCAAGCATACGTAACCGCTGCCAACGAGTTGCTCGGCGGCTATACGCCGGCCGCTTGGGCGACGATCAAGATGTTCGGCGGCCAGGAGTACGATCG
>JAJZQK010000528.1 GCA_021847625.1 Chloroflexota bacterium | reverse complement strand
AGGAGGGCTTGCAAGTGAAGGTGATGCTGAGGATCTCCGGCATGCACTGCTCAGACTGCGCCGTCTCGGTTGAAAAGGCCCTGACGTCCGCCAAGGGGGTCGAGTCGGCAAAGGTTTCGTACCTCAAGAAGCAGGCGGTTGTGGAAGTTCCGGAAGAGACCGAGATCGGCAGCCTCGTCAAAGCGGTCGAAGAGGCAGGGTACAAGGCGGAGCCGGTCGGCGCCTGACAGTAGGGAGAGGAGCGCTAAGTTTGAAGACGGACCTCATCGTGCTCGGCGGCGGATCGGCCGCCTTCGCGGCGGCCATCAAGGCGGCCGAGATGGGCAAGAGCGTCGCACTGGTGGAAGGTGGGACGATCGGGGGCACGTGCGTCAACGTCGGCTGCGTACCGTCCAAGGCGTTGATCGCGGCGGCCTCGGCGTGGCACAGCGTGGGTCACCACCCGTTTCAGGGTATTGAGACGCAGGCCCTGCACGTCAACTTCGGTGCAGTGATCGAGGCGAAGGATGCGCTCGTCGAGGAACTTCGTCAGGCGAAATACCTGGACGTCCTCTCCTCCTACCCCCTTGTGCAATGGGTCAAGGGCATGGGCCGCCTGCGCTCCGGCTCGCCGATCCAGGTCGAGGCGGCGGGCGACGTGATCGAGGCAGACCGCCTGATCATCGCAACGGGGGCGCATGCTTGGGCGCCGCCAATTCCTGGGCTTGAGGGGACACCTTTCTGGACGAGCACCGAAGCCCTCGCGGCAAAAGAGTTGCCTGAAAGCCTGATCGTCCTGGGCGGCTCTGCTGTTGGACTCGAGCTCGCGCAGTTCTACGCGCGCCTCGGCACCAAGGTCACGGTCCTCGAAGTGCTCAACCGCATCGTTCCACAGGAGGACGAGAACGTCAGCGACGGGCTGACAGAGGCGCTTCGGCAGGAGGGCCTGGCCGTGACTGCGGGCTTCAAGGTCCTGTCGGTCCAGTTCCACGGGCACTTCCACGTAACAGGCGAGCGCGACGGCGAGAGCATCGACTACACGGCGGAGAAGCTTCTCGTCGCAACCGGCCGCCGTCCGACGACCACTGGATTCGGGCTGGAAGAGGCAGGCGTTGCGCTGGATCGCCGGGGTGCAGCGGTGGTCAACGACCGCCTTGAGACCTCGGTTCCGGGGATCTACGCCGCAGGGGACGTCATCGGCCAGGCAATGTTCGTCTACGCTGCTGCGTACGGCGGCGGCATAGCGGCGCAGAACGCCTTCGGCGGACGCGAGCGCTTCGACCTGACCGCACTCCCGAAGGTGACCTTCACCGATCCGCAGATCGCGAGCGTCGGCCTCACCGAGGAGGAGGCGGAGCAGCAGGGCATTTCATGCCGCTGCACGAGCCTCCCGCTCGCCTATGTGCCACGCGCTCTCGCTAACCGGGAGACGCGTGGGTTCATCAAGATCGTCGCAGAAAGGGACTCGGGTCGCATCGTCGGCGTGCACATCCTCGCGCCTGAGGCCGGCGAGATCATCCAGCCGGCGGTGTTCGCGGTGAAATACGAGATGACTGTCGAGGACATCCGCAGCAACTTCTTCCCCTACCTGACGATGGTCGAGGGACTGAAGCTGGCGGCGCTCACCTTCGACAAGGACGTATCGAAGCTCTCCTGCTGCGCGGGCTAACCCGAGGCGCGGATCCGGAGATGGAGGGAGTCGACGGTGAACAAGGAGCGTCTTCTACAGGCGTGGCTGGCCTGGGAGGCCGAAAGGCCGGAGTTGGAGCGGCACCTGATCGAACGCGCCTTTGTCGCACTGTGCAAGGGCATACCCGCCGACGTGCCGGAACTCGCGCGCGAGTTCGGGATTCCCGCGGCTTCGTTGCGTGACTATGCGGCACAGCTAGCGGAGCACGGGCGGGTCACCCTGGAGGGCGACGCCATCACGGGAGCTGCGGGCCTGTCTGTCGCCCCGGCGGGTCATCGCCTGCTTCTGGCGGGCCAGTCCTTGTACACGTGGTGCGCCCTGGATGCGGTGGGTATCCCCGCGGCGCTTGGGATGGATGCCACCATCGCCAGCAGCTATGCGGATGGCGGCGACGTGCGCATCGAGATTACTGCCGGTGTGCCGGATACCGCCAACGCCGCGAGGGTTCGAGTGGTGCCCCCGGACCAGGAGCGGCATCTCTGCGGAGACACCTGAAGCCGCATCGTGTTCACGCGTTCGGTCGAACGCGAGTTCGTCTCGCTGAGCCTCCAGGAGGCCGCCGCGTGGGGTCGGAAAATCTGGAGTCCCTACGCGGATCTCGTGCAAACGGGGAGGTGATTCTGTGTCGGAGTCGCTGTCTTTGATCGTGCGGGCGCCTGCGTCGACGCGCGCCTCCATCGACGGGATGCTTCCCGAGGTTCTGAGTCGCGTCGGGCTGTCGGACATCGTCACGGTGACGCCGGTCGATGGGCCGCTCCTCCTGTCCCTGCCGGACCTGGATGACCGCTGGGAGCCGAAGGTCTCGGAGTTGTCCAAGGACACGCTGGAGGATTGGCTTTTGACTGCCTACTGGGGCCGGCGTGGCTGCTGCTGAACCAAAGCGTTCAAAGACCGTTCGTATGGCGCTACGGGCGGGAATCGCCGGTGCGATTGGCAGCGCGATCGTTACGGGATCTGGCCTTCGGCTCCCGCCTTCGCCGCTGGTGGCGCTGATCGGCACGGCCGCGATGGTGCCGGTCTTCTGGGGACTGCTGCAACTCTCACCCGTGGGTGGTCGCCATCTGACATGGGCCTGCGGCGGCCTCGTGATGATGAACACGCTGTTCTTGGCGTTCATCTTCGTGGGGGCGGCTTTCCCTGGCGCTTTCGCAATCAATCGGGGCGTCGGTTTGGCTGTAATGGCCCTGATGCTCGTCCAGCATCTTCAGCAGAGGCTTCGAACGCATGCGGTGCTCGTCCTTCTCGCACTGCTGGCTGCTCTCGCGGGATATGGCGGCCTCGCGATCGTACTCAAGGGTCTATGGCTTCTGGCGCTCGGTATGTGGCTCATGCTGAGAGGCAAGCGGCGGAACGACGATCCACGAACTTTTGGGGAGGCGATCAGCCGATGAGATACGCTCAGCTACTTGCAGGAGCCGGGCTTGTACTCGCAGTGACCCTCATCGCCGCCGGCTGCGGGACGACGACGGCATCCAATGCAGGCCACCAGACAGCAACTGCAAAGTCGTCAAAGCCTGCGTCCGTGGCAAGTTCGCCCGCAGCGGTATCTCAACCTTTGGGCCCTGCCCCCGCCTTCTCCGTCACAGATACGGCTGGGCAGACCGTGACCGTTCCGTCTGCACATGCGACCGTCCTCTACTTCATGGCCGCCTGGTGCGGGAGCTGCGCCGCCGGCGAGCAGCAGCTCGCGCAACTGCAACGCCAGTTGCCGGTAGGCGTTCAGATGGTTTCCCTCGACGTGACGCCGCAGACCGACACTCCGGCCGCACTTGATCAACTGGCTTCCGCCGCGGGTGCCAAGTGGCCACAGGCGTTCGCGTCCAACGCGGTGATCTCGGCGTACAAGGTCGCCTACCTCGACACCGTGGCGGTGGTTA
>JAJZQK010000527.1 GCA_021847625.1 Chloroflexota bacterium | reverse complement strand
CCCCTCATCGTCGATCCGATGATCGCTTACCTCTGCAACGGGAAAGCGACCGGCCCCGTGTAGGCAGGGGCGAGCCAAGCCGGATAGGGGCGCCGGCAAGAGGCAAAACGAAGAGCGTGCCGGAGGAAACGACCCCCGACACGCTCTTGCCGTTCACCGCTTCTTTGAGGGCAAGTTGGAGTCCTTACAGTGGCTCCTCGATCTCCTCCTCTTCCTCTCCGTGCACGTGCTCGTGGGTATGAGTGGCGTGGCCCTTGGCCCTACCGGCGAAGTACACAGTCGGCACCATGCTGGCGAGGGAGAGCAGCATCATCCCCACGATCAGTTCCAGGACAGCCACACCCCGGACCGCGTCATCCGACAGGCGACTGAAGTCGGTCATCGTCCGCATCACCGATCCCGGAAGATACCCCTTCAAGTTGCGCTCGGTGTAACGGACCCAGAACTGCGGTTGGAAGATCGACGGAATGGCATCCACCAACATGAGGATGCCGAACAGGTATCCAAGTCCTCGCATCGCATACTCCTTCTGACTCTGATCGTCCCCTAACTCCATGGTACGGGCAGGAAGCGTACCAGCAAGACCGGTCCGTTTCCTGCACGAGATAGAAGACCGTGCCGTTCGCCCATCGTTCTAGGTTGCCTCGTTCGGTGGGCAGCGGTAGCAACGTTCCAAGCGAACCAGAACACAAGAAGGAAAGGGCAATGCAGGAGAAAACGATTCGTATGCACGATCTCGCCGGGAGAGATGTAGTGTCCCGTGCCGAATCCGCAAAGGTCGGCTCGTTCGCAGACGCCCTGTTCTCTCCGAGCGACGGCCACATCGCCTACGTGTTCTTCGACGTCGGCGGCGGCTTTGCCGGTTTCGGCGGTAGGCGGAATGCCGTCCGCGGGGAGGCCATACAGGCCATTGGTCGCGACGCGGTAGTGATCCGGGACAAGAGCGGCATTATCGACGACCCCCAGCACACGGACCGCACCGGCCTAGTATCGGCCGCCGAGGTTAGGGGCCGGTCGGTGATGACGGACGACGGCAAAGAGATTGGTGAAGTCAAAGACTTCATCATCGACCGGGAGACGGGACACGTCATTAGCTACGTCGTCGGGCAGCGTGGAGGCGGCGGGATCCATCTGGGGGGAGGCCAGCCACCCGCGGAGGAGCTGATAATCCCAGTGGGAGACGAAGTCCCGGTTGGAGCGGGACTGATCACGGTGCCCTCTCACATCGTGAAAGAGGTTAGGTCCCGGAACATCGAGTAGGCTGGCGTACTCCAGTCAAGATAGCCAGAACGCAGTGACGATTCGGGCGTTGCCGGTGCTGGTACCGGCAACGCCCGGAGAGACTGCCCCCTGCACGCTACCCCGATTTGCGCCTGCGGCTCGGCGAGCCGCCGTTAGCCCCGGCGCTCGGCCTCTCGCGCGCCGAGGGCGGCCAGTAGCCCTCCGGCGGCGACGGCGAGCAGCAGGGAAACCGGCAGGGCAGCCGCCATCCTTTCGACCGTCGGCGGCCCGTCCTCACCAAAAGACTCGGGCGCGAAGGCTCGCCTGAGAAGGCCAGAGGCGAACCCAAAGACCGCCGCGGCCAGGCCGACGAGCCCACCGGCCGCCAGGGCCTCTCGTTCGCTCCGTCGGTGTTCGCTGACGGCCAGCCAGCCGACGCTGAACCAGATGCCGGCGCCGGCCACCCTTAGCCCCGCGCCGGCAAGGCCCAGCGCCGCCCCCGGCCACCCTTGAGTCCGGCTCCGGGCGATAGTCAGGAACGTGAGGAAACTTGACCACGCCAGGGCGATGACCAGCTGGCCCCGCGCCAGGGTATAGGATTGCCGCAAGGTTCCGGACAGCGCGCTATCCCTCGTCGTCATATCTCACCGCCAAGTTAGTCTGTAGGTTCAAAGGCGATTCTAAGCTCGCCGGGCAGGCAGCGTCAAGAGGGCCGGCACACGAGGCAGGGCCGGAAGCCGGCCGCGAGCGCCTCGCCCGCGGAGCGGAACCGCACCCGGTTCGGCAGGCCGATGCGCCGGGCGTATTGGCAGGTGGGCAGGCAGAAGATGCGTGTGTTCCGGGAGCCGTAGTAGCGTGCGCCCGCCCGCATCTCCTTCTGCAGGGCGGCCACATCCAGACCCTCCATGGCGAGTATTCTCTGCTTAAGCGGTAGGCCGAAGGCATATCCGCCCAGCCCGCCATCGCTACGGATCACCCGATGGCAAGGTATGAGCAAGGGAATAGGGTTCCGGCCCAGGGCCTGCCCCACGGCCCGCGAGGCGCCTGGGTGGCCTGTTTCTCCGGCCACCCAGGCGTAAGGCCGCACCTCTCCGCGCGGAATCTCCAGCGCCTTCGCCAACACCTGCTGTTCGAACTTCCCCAGCCCCGCCAGGTCGAACTCCTCCGGCCTCAGACGACCGCCTGCAAAGAAATTCCTCAGGCGAGCCGTCACCGTTCGGGGAAGGTCGCCATCGCGGACGGCCTCCACGCCAAAATCGTGGGCCAGCTCCGTGGCGAAGTCCGCTTCCCTCATCACTTCCCCTATGCCCACGCGCACGATGCCACTGCCGGTGTAAGCGATGAAGAGCGGGCCGAGTGCCGAGTCCGCGGTGCCGTACCGCACCGCCGAGCCAATGTCCCGCATCCGGCGCCCGGCCATCCCGCCCGCGCGGGAGAGGACCGCCGGGAGCACTCCGGCGGGGGATTGGCCCTGAGGCAGTGCCCCCAATTCCCCCGCGAGCCAACGGAAGTAAGTGCCGTCCACCGCTTCGCTATCAGAACCGCTGCCGCCTGTCTCCGCCGTCTTCAGGCGATCTTCTTCAGCCATGTCCAAGTCCGATCCGTCTTCTCTCACGGATCATCCCTCCTCCGGCAGGTCGTTCCACCAGCGGGCTAGCCCCGGGCGCATCAGCCTCGCGCCCCGGTATACGTGCGACTTCACCGTTCCCATCGGCAGGCCGAGCGTCTCGGCCACTTCCGTGTAGGCGAGGCCCTGCACCAGGCGCAGAATGACGGCTGCTCTGTACCGCGGGGGAAGGGCCAGCAACTCACGTTGGAGCGCCGCCCGCAACTCCGCTTTCTCGGCCAGGCTCTCCGGTCCATCCGACCGCTCGCTGGCCCCGCCCCACGACATATCGTCGCCACCGGCGAAGGCAAACCGCGCTTCAGCCCGTGCCGGGCGACCACGCACAAGGTTGCGAGCGGTGTTCAGGGTAATCCGGTAGAGCCAAGGCGTCAGCGCCAGCGTTGCTACCCGCTCCGGGGTGAGTCGCTGGTAGAGGGCACGATACGCCTTGACAAACGTATCTTGCACGATCTCCTCGGCGTCCTCGCGTGAACCGGTGAAGCGCAGCGCGAAGTTGAAGAGCCGGTCCTGATGCGCCCGCACGATGTTCGTAAAAGCGTTCTCGTCGCGGCGCAAGATACCGCCGATGAGGTCCCTCGTCTCAGTCCCCTGAAGCACGCCGCCCCCTTGCCGCCATTCTCGCTTGCCTCACAGCCCCTGGAATCCATCCTATATAACACGGATGAGGTCGGAAAGGTTGCAGAAACGAGAAACCGGACGGG
>JAJZQK010000526.1 GCA_021847625.1 Chloroflexota bacterium | reverse complement strand
TCCCGAACTCACTCAGCTCGCGCCCGTAGCCGCTGCGCTTGACGCCCCCAAAGGGCAGACGCGGGTCGGACGCACTCATGCCGTTGATGAACAGGTTCCCCGCCTCGATGCGCTGGCCCAAGCGCATCGCCCGCTCGATATCCTGGCTCCACAGCGACGAAGACAGGCCATAGGGGGTATCGTTCGCCACCCTGATCGCCTCTTCGACCGTCCGCACGCGAATGATGGCCACGGCGGGCCCGAAGGTCTCCTCTCGGTAGACCGGCATGTTCGGCGTCACCTCGGCGAGGACGGTCGGCTCGCAGAAGTAGCCCCTCCGCCGCGGCCGCTTCCCGCCGAGGACGACCCGCGCCCCCTGCGACACCGATTCGCTTATCTGTCGCTCGAGCGCCTCTCGCAGGTCCCCCCGGGCCAGCGGCCCGACGTCGGTCGTGCGCTCCAAGGGATCCCCCACGCGCAGAGAGCGGACATCCGCGAGGAACCGCTGTAGGAAGTCGTCGTGCACGGAGTCGAGCACGATCACGCGCTTGGCAGCGATGCACGACTGGCCTGCGTTGAGGTAACGCGCCTTGGCGGCCGTCTTCGCCGCCGCGTCCAGGTCGGCGTCGCCCAGGACGATGAACGGATCGGAGCCCCCCAGCTCCAGCACCGACTTCTTGATGGCCCGACCGGCAGCAGCCGCCACCCGGCTGCCCGCGAGGTCGCTGCCCGTGAAGGTGACCGCGGCTACGCGGGGGTCGGCGATGAGCTCCTCGGCGGTAGAGCCTCCCACCAGCAGCGTGCGGAACACGCCCTCGGGAAAGCCGACCGCCCGGAAGACCTCCTCGATCGCCAAGGCCGTCTGAGGCACGTTCGAGGCGTGCTTCAAGAGGACCGTGTTCCCGGCCATCAGGGCGGGGGCGGCGAAACGGAAGACCTGCCACAGAGGGAAGTTCCAGGGCATGATCGCGAGAACCGTCCCCAAAGGCTCGAACGTAATGTAGCTTTCCTTGGCGTTGGACTGGCGCGGCTCGGCGGCGAGGAAGCGGGCGGCGTTCTCGGCGTAATACTCGCAGTTCCAGGCCGACTTCTCGACCTCGGCCTCCGCCTCCTCAATCGGCTTGCCCATCTCCAGCGTCACGAGCCTGGCCAGCCGCGCCTTGTGGTCGCGTAGGTAGGCCGCCGCCTGCAGAAACAGCGTGGCCCGTTCGGCGAAGGACGTCTGCCGCCAGGTGCGGTAGGCCCACCGCGATTGGCCGATGGCCTGCTCGATCTGCTCATCCGTGAATATACGATATCTGGCCAGGACCTCCTCCGTGGCGGGGTTCACCGAGGTGAGGAAGGTCTGCTGTGCCGTTGCCATTGTCTTCTACCTCCGAGGCATGCGAATGTGTAACAAGATTTGACCTAGCTAATATACTGCACATACCGTGCCGGAGGCGCTCGCGCGAAGGGCGGGACGAGGCTTAAACGAAACTGAGCCGGGGTTGCTCCTTCTGTTTCCTACAGCAGGGGCAGGCTAACCGTGGTCCACCAGGGAGACGATGTACTGGAGGGGGATGCGCAACCAGGCGGGCCGGTTGTTGATCTCGTAGAGCATCTCGTAGATAGCCTTGTCCAGAGTGAAGACCGTCAGGCACTGCTCCAAGAGGTCGGAGGTCGGCGGCAGAAACGACGCCGCCTTCGCCTGCGTCTGGGCAAAGTAGCCGTCGAGGTAGGCATCGACGGCCAGGTGCTCCCAGACCAGGCCGACTGTCTCCAGCGGCCCGCGGTCGGCCTCGGGGCCGAGCATGAAGAGGCCCGCGTAGACGGCGTAGTCGAAGGAGCGCAGCATGCCGGCCACGTCCTTGAGGGCCAGGGTCTTGGCTCTCCGTTCGGCCAAGGAGCGCGCCGGTTCACCCTCGAAGTCCAGCACCACGAAGCCCTCCGCCGTGCGCAACACCTGGCCCAGGTGGTAGTCGCCGTGGTGGCGGATCTTGCGTAGATTCGGCGCCCCCGCCAGGGCCATTAAGCCCCGGATGCGCTCGCGCAGCGCGGGCTCCTGCCCCCGCATGATCCCCAACTGTGTCCGCACATCCGGCGGATAGTTGGCCTCCTTGGTCGAGATGAGGTGCACGGCTGCCGCCAGCTGGGCGCCCATCGCGGCCACCCACGTCGCCAGGTCTTCCCGGTCCACGGGCTCCGGTGCGAAGGCCGGGTCGCTCTCGTCCGAGGCCAGGGCGCAGTGCATCTGCCCGGTGATCTCTCCCAGGCGGCGGATTTCCGCCAGGTATCCCGCCGAGTGGTTTCGCACCAGTTCCTCTATCCCCCGCGACGGCCCGTGGGGCGATTGCTGGGGGGCCATCGCTTGGGCGTGCTGATAGAGGCCCTCCAGGTGGGTCAGCGTGTACTGCCAACCGTCGCCGGAATTGGCCACGAAGGCCTGCAGGGAATCCAGGGCGGCGCTAAAGCCAGCGCCCTTGTACTCGGCGTAGCCGGCCACGGCCGGCGTATAGGCGAACCCGACCGTGGTCGTCAGAAAGCGCGGCACTTCCAGGTCGGGGTTCTCGCCGTTCTGCAGTTTGCGGTACGTCTTCCTTACATAAGTGTCGTCGTACACGACGGAGGTGTTGCTCTGTTCGCCGCGCAGGCGCCGCACCGAGGCGAACGGCTCGCCCTCCGCCGGGGCGGAGGTGGGGGCGAAGACGAAGTCACCCTTGCGGCCGGCAAACCGCCCGCCCGCCAAGATGCGGGCGAACACCTGCCGGTTGAACTCGGCGTCCGCGCAGGCGTCGTACAGGATGTAGGCGCCCGAGGGCGATTCCAGCCCCAGGTAGAAGACGTTCGGGTCCTCCACCATCTTCGGGGCCTCCTCCACCTCGCGCACGGCCAGTGGCAGGTAGTACGTCTCCGTGGACCCGTCGCCCAACTCGACCGCGACTATGGCGAGGGCCGAGGGCGGGTCCGCTCCGAACAAGGCGTGGTCGTACAGCGTGACCCCACCGACGACCTGCGATTTGCTGCCGAACCAGCGCTGCTCAAGCAGGCGGTCGCCAGGGATGGCGCTCACCACGCCGGGCAAGTTCTCCGCCAGCCAGGCGGCGGTCGGCCGGCCGTCGATCTTCAACCTCAGGAGAGAATCCTCGCTCATCTGCCAAGCCCCCTCTGCCATCGCCGTCCGCTAGGAGCTGGCAGGCGGCTCCAACTTGAACCAATAGAATCCGTGCGGCCCCAACGTGAAGAAGTAGGGCAGCTCGCCGATGGTGGGGAAAGGCGTGCGGCCGATCAACTCTACCGGCGTGCGACCTTGATACTTACTCAAGTCCATCTCCGCGTACTGCACGAAGCGCGAGAGGTTCAGCACGGCCAGGATGGTCTCGCCCTCGTACTCGCGCACGTAGGCGAGGACCTTCTGATTCTCCGGGTGCAGGAACTCCAGGCTGCCGCGTCCGAAGGCCGGATGCCGTTTGCGCACGCCGATCATGCGCTTGATCCAGTTGAGGAACGAGGTCGGCGTGCGCAGCTGCGCCTCGACGTTCACCCCCTGATAGCCAAAGACGGGGTCCTGCACGACCGGGCTGTACAATCTCGCGATA
>JAJZQK010000525.1 GCA_021847625.1 Chloroflexota bacterium | reverse complement strand
GATCGTGCGGCGATATCAGGGATCGGTATACAGTCTCTGCTATCGGCTGACCGGCAATTCGGCGGAGGCGGAGGACCTAGCCCAGGAATCATTCCTGCGCCTCTACAAGTCCCTGGGCAAGTTCCGCGGCGGGGGAGACTTACGGCCCTGGCTGCACAAGATCACCGCCAATGTGTGCCTCGACGCGCTGCGCAAACGCAAGGACGCGACGCTGCCGCTGGACGAAACGAGAGAGGTGGAGGGCCTACCCAAGGTCCACGCCGTGGAAGAACTGCCGGAGGATGCGTACCTGAGCCGAGAATCACGGCTCGACGTACAGAAGGCGCTCCTTCGCCTACCCAGCGATTATCGTGCCGCGTTGGTCCTGCGCTACCTGGAGGACCTTTCCTACAAGGAGGTCGCCGACGCCCTGGGCGTCCCTGTGAGCACCGTCGAGACGCGCATCTTCCGCGCCAAGAAGATGCTTGGCGAGATCATCAAGTCTCCGACCGCAGGAGGAAAGGAGGAGGCTTCCCGTGAGTTGCACGTGGAGAGAAGAACTGGCCTATCGCTTTGCTGAAGGCTCCCTGGAGCCGCGGCAGACGCGAGAATTCACGGATCATTTAGCCGATTGCCCCATCTGCCAGAGCAGGGTTGCCGAGGCGGAGGGATTGGAGAACGTATTGAAGAACGGGATCACCCAGCTGGCGGCGCCGCCCACCCTGGCGGCGAGGGTTGCCACCGCCGTGGCGGCCGAACGTGAGAGCAAGCCGCGTTTCGCCTGGCCGACGCTGCTGAGGCGGCGCGGGTTGGCGATGGCATTGACGAGCCTCGCACTGGCCGTGGCGCTCTTGGTGGTCGCCGGGGGGCCGGCGGGCGTGGTGGCGATGGTGGAGCGGGCGCTGCTCTACATCCCCGGTATGGGCATCAGCGCCGTCGATCAGGGCAACCTGGTGTCGACCGGATCGGTCGTCGTCCACGAGGGGGATGCCGTCCTTACCGTCGAATCGCTGCTGTCCAGCGGCGACCACACGACGGTCGAGTTCAACGTGACCGGCCTGCCCGGCGGCAAAGAGGGCTGGGCCGGTCATGACCCGAACGACCGGCCCCAGCCGCCGTACCTGCGCGATGCCGAGGGCCGACAGTACACCCAAATCTCGGGCTACCAGGGCGTGGGCGGCGGTGCCGAAGCGGGGACCCAGATCAGCGGGGGGGCCTACTTCCCGGCGCTCCCCAGCGACCTGCGGTCCGTGGACCTGGTGATGCCGATGAACTATCTGGTGCCGCCGACGGTGCTGCCGGGGAGCGACACCAAGGAGTGGGTGGCCCACATCGAGCTGGCCCCGCCCGCCCAGAGCGGACTATCGCAGGCCGTGCCGCAGGCGGCCAGCGCGACGACGCAGGGCGTGACCCTGGAGGTGAAGGCGAGCACCATCGAATCCGGACGCACGGTCGTGCTGGTGGAGGGCGAAGTGCCCGGCCCGGCGCGCGTGATCTCGCTGGTCGCCAATGGGGGCAACAGCAAGGAAGACCTCGTGCTGCGCGACAACCTGGGCCGCACGTATGAGTACTTGCCCGAGGGCTCGGGCGGCTCGTTCGGCGAGAAGGAGCTGAGCAAGAGCCTGTATTTCGCCCCGCTGGGACCGGGCGCGAGCGACCTGACGCTGACGGTGGCGACGGCGATGGTCCTCGAGGACGGCGAGGCCGAGGTGACGATACCGCTGGCAGGCCGGAAGATCGGCGAGCCGTTCGACCTGAACCAGACGGTCGACCTGGGCGGGCACAAGGTGCTGCTCAAGTCGGCGGTACTCACGAAGGAAGCCGCTAGGACCACCGAAAGTGGGTCCGAGGATGTTGTCTCGCTGCGCATCGACGTCGACCTGGGTCCTGCCAAGGATGGACGGCTACTGAGTTCGTTCAACCTTGCCCCGTCAAAGGGCTTCTACGGTTCCTGGGTGTCGAGCATAGGCGGGGACCGTGGCGCGCAGATGGACTACGTCGCCGCGGATCTGGAGCCCGGGTTCCAGGAAGTGACCTTGAAGTTCGGTAGCCCGATGGTCGCCGTGGACGGCCCGTGGGAGATGAACTTCCCGGTCGCCGGTGTGCCGGAGGTGACGCCGGCCGAGTAGGCAGTCAGCAGTAATCAAGGCGTAGGTGCGACCGACCGGTCGCACCTGCGATCCCCAGCCCCCGCCAGGGGGCTTTGTTCACTGAGCCCGGTCCGTTCACGGCCGGGCTCGCCTCGTCGACGCGGCGATGGCCGGTTCCTACTGGTTGGCGAGGGTCGGCTCGTAGGCGCAGAACGGTTCTTCGCCCAGATAATCGCCGTTCGCGGCCAGGGCGCGGGCGCGGCAGCCCCCGCAGACCACCTTGTACTCGCAGACGCCGCACTTGCCGCGGAGAAGATTGAAGTCGCGCAGCTCCTGGAAGAGGGGCGACTCCGCGTAGATCTCCGGGAAGGGCCGCTCGCGCACGCTGCCGGCCGGCACGGGCAGGAAGCCGCACCCGTGGACCTCGCCCACGTGGGAGACGAAGCAGAAGCCGTTGCCGGCCATGCAGCCGCGAGTGACGGCGTGCAGGCCGTGGCCATGGCCCTGGGCCCCGGGCCGGTGATGCTGGGGCAGGTGCCCTTGGTTGAGCTGGCGAGCGATGCGCACAAAATGGGGGGCGCAGGTCGGCTTGATCTGCAAGGGATACTTGTCGGCCACCCCCTCTAGCCAGCGCAGGGCGTTCTCGTACTGCTCAGGCGACACCTCCTCGCCCTCGATGAGCTTGCCGCGGCCGGTGGGCACGAGCATGAAGGGATGCCAGCCCACGGCGCCGGTGGACAGCGCCAGATTCAGGATGGCCGGCAGGTCATCGATGTTCCGGCGGGTGATGGTGGTGTTGATCTGGAACGGCAGTCCCGCCTCGCGGCAGTAGCCCAGCCCCTCGACCGTCGCCTCGAAGGCGCCCGGGGTGCCCCGGAAGGTGTCGTGCACGGCGGAGGAGGAGCCGTCGATGCTGATGGAGACGCGGGCGACGCCGGCCTCCTGCAGCTTGCGGACGACGTCCGGCGTGAGCGAGGTGCCGCAGGGCGAGGCTACCATGCGCAGGCCCTTGCTTGCACCGTAGGCGGCGAGCTCGTAGATGTTGGCCCTTAGCAGAGGATCGCCGCCGGTGAGAATGACGATCGGCCGGCCCGTGCTGGCGATTTCGTCGAGCAGGCGCAGCCCTTCGTCGTGGGTTAGTTCGTCGGCGTGCGGCTCAGGCTGGGACTCCGCGCGGCAGTGCAGGCAGGCCAGCCCGCAAGCGCGGGTTACCTCCCAGGCGACCAGACGGGGAACGAGTGTAGGTTGAGCCATCTACGATTCCTTTAACCAGCGCACCACGTCCTTGGCGTGGTACGAGATGATGATGTCGGCGCCGGCCCGCTTGATGCTGGTCAGCAGTTCTAGCGTTACTCGCCGCTCGTCGAGCCACCCCTTGGCGGCGGCGGCCTTGACCATGGCGAACTCGCCGCTCACGTTGTAGGCGGCGACGGGCACGTCGAACCTATCGCGCACACGGGCGATGACGTCCAGGTAGGACAGGGCAGATCG
>JAJZQK010000524.1 GCA_021847625.1 Chloroflexota bacterium | reverse complement strand
CTAGGCCCGCCCGGCCATCCAGCACTTGCACCTAGCGAAGGCCGAGGCGACGGCTGCCACTGGGGATGGCTGCCCCTTGAGGGAGAGGCTACGAGCGACGGTGAGGAGGGTGTTCGCCTATTCGTAGGGGCGAACGGCCGTTCGCCCGGGGCGGGTAGGGTGGAGATTGACAGAACGGAACGGGCGGTGACGGCGAAGCGAACCTTCCTCCGGCGGGCCCGGCACGGGATGTGCGAGAGAAAGGGTGTGTCTTGACGACTGAAAGGAGAGTGACCTATGGCTTGGAGCAAGCGTGACGTGCGGGCGAGTCGGGCAACCAAGATGACCCTGACCGGGGTGTTGCTGGGGAGCATGCTGCTCTTCGGCCGGCGGTCGGGAAGGAATAGCCCCCTCTACAACCTGCGTCCCTTCGACCTCATACTGCTTGGCCTATCCAGCTACCGCACGGGGCGAATCATCGCCTTCGAGCGGGTAGCGGAACCGATCAGAGACCCGTTCACCGAGACCGTGCCCGACGATTCGGGCTTCGGCGAAACCGTCGTCGCCAAGGGCAGGGGCGTGCGCTGGGCGTTCGGGGAGCTGATGTCCTGCCCCATCTGCCTGGCGACGTGGGTAGCGGCGGGATTGCTCTACGCCCTCGACCTCATCCCCCGGCCTGCGCGCATCTACGTTGGCGTGATGAGCATCGCCGGGGTGGCGGAGATAGTCTACGGCCTGTCGGAAACGTTGAGCTGGTCGGGCCACGCCCGGCGCGCCGAGGCCGGCGCCCGCCTAGCGGACAGGGAGAGCGAGCACCGCCGGGCGGCCTGAGCCAGGTCTTCTGTGCTGGCGACCGACTCACACGGCCGGGGGTGTGTTCCCTCCCCCCAAAGGGGAGAGGGCAAGGGTGAGGGGGCCGGCCAGTGGCCGGCCTTCGGCAGGCCACAAGGGCCTGCCCTGCGTGTCCCAGTAACCTCGCCGATCATCCTCGATGGCCCATTACTTGCAGCTCTTGCGCTTTGTTAGCCTTGCTTCTGAGGCACAGGATGTGTGCCGTGGGTTACTATGCTAAGGAGCGGTTTCGTGTGGGCCCTTGTCCTTCATGGGGAACAACGCGTAGAGGCGGGCGTCCCCAGGCTTGCGCCCGGCGCATGCTCATAGCCGGCCGCCTGGGGCAGACCAACGAGGACAAACGCCGAGGGCGAGGAGCCTCTTGCGTTTGGGGACCTCCCGCCCGGGTGGGGGCCTGCTAGAGACATCTATCGGAGCAGACGGAACGATGGCCGAGCCTCCTAACCGTAACAGACCGCATGCTGGCCGTCATCAACGAGGGGGCCAACCGCATGGCAAGACTGGTGGAGGACATGTGGAGGGCTACCGCGTACAGACGGCCTTGGACGGCGAGGAGGGGCTGGCCAGCGTCGAGCGGGAGATGCCCGGCCTCATCCTCCTGGACATGAAGATGCCCGTGATGAACGGCTGGGGTTTCGTTGAGAAGTTCCGCGCCAGACATGACCACGCTTGCCCCATCCTCGTCATCACCGCCAGCGACAGCGCCCGGGCGATGGCCGAGGAGGTCGGCGCCGCGGGCTACATAGGCAAGCCCTTCGACGTGAGCGACCTGACGGCCGCCGTCGCCCGTCACCTAAACGCGCCCGGCTGAGGGCTATCCCCACGTCCTCTCCGCCGGCCGGGGGCCGCGCGGCGCTGAAGCGGCCGCGCTCAGTCAACAAGGCCCGCTAGAGCGGGATGAGGCTTGGTCGGTTGCCTACATAACGTCTATCTTCATCCCCGCGTTGGTCGCCGGCCGGCCTGTCTCAGACATGGCCTGGGCATGGTCGTGCGCGAACCCGACCAAGATTGTCAGTGCGAGGAACCCGAAGGCGGAGAGGGCGGCAACGTAGATGACATCCGGATTCTCCACGCCGACGGCGTAATCGAGGAGGATCGAGCCAGGACATAAGAGCAGCCAGGCGATCATGCTCACGGCAAAAGACCATGACCACAGCGTCCCAAGATGGCGCCAGATGCCACGGGAGGGATGGCCGCGCCACCAGGATACGGGCGCATTGATCCTCGTCGCGGTAGCGCCAAGGATCACCCCAAGGAGGGGAGGGCCGAAACCTCCTCCTACCAGGAGCATGACGATCGACAGCAGAACCAGGACAAGGCCACCGTGCTTCCGCTGCACTAACATGGTCGCCCAGACGAGGAAGGCTAGGGAAGACACGATAGCAAGGATGCCGGTGATCAGGAGGTTAGGCACAATGGTCATCGCCGGCTCGCCTGCCAAGATGTCGAACAGCTCCGACTCCGGCCAGGAGGCGATGACCAGCCCGGCGGGAGCTGCGTTGCCCTGCAGCACCTCGCCGACGCCGTGCTCGATTCCCGCCAACCCGGCCAGCATGCCGAAGGTTGAAACCGTTAGTCTCGTCGCATTTCTCACCGTCTTCTCCTCCTTAGTGGGTCAAGGTAGGCCGAAGCTTCGCTGCCAGCGCCGTCGCCCAGGCGCGGATCGCCCTCCAATCCCGTACATCGCTTGCCGGCATCCCCTTGAGGGGGCTTGCCGGCAGACTGGCAATGAGATTGTCGGGGAAGCGCAGTTTGGCCGGATCGTACTTGCCGCCGAACACTTCCCGGGCGATCGGCTCAAGCCAGGGAAACTTGGCCAGCCTTTCGTCTAGTTGTGCCAGCGAACCCTGCCGCTCCTCCTCGTCCAACGGGCTGCGAATCGGACCTAGCGCGAAGACCGCCACCGGCCGTCCAGTGAGGGCTGCCCGGTGCTGCGACAGGAAGCGGTCGGCATCTTTGTACCAGTGTCCCATATAGAGTCCCGTCCCTAGGACGATGGCGCCATACCCTTCGAGGGTGCGCACTTCCCGCATGGGCCGAGCATCGGCCTCAAGCCCACGTTCACGCAACGTCGCCGCCATTGCCTCGGCGACTTCGCGCGTCGATCCGTACCGTGAAGCGAACGTAACTACAACCGAATCCGACATCGTCGTCTCCTTTCAACTGAACACTCGCATTGTTGTTTCTGATTGCGACTCGTTCGTCGTCTTCCAAGGGCAGTATGACGTTAAACCACAGGCTTGGTCAGCGACCAAAAGGCGTATTTCGGGGTTTATTCTGGCCATCCGTCGGGTTGGCCATTCGGCAATGGCGGCACTCGACGGGGGTGACCCCGTCGCTGTCCAGGAGCTGAACGGACACAAGCCTGAGATTGAGGTCGCGGATCTTGTTGAGAAGGCCGTGCAGCGCCGACTGGTCGGCGATTTCGCCGCAAAGCCTGGTAACCCCGGTTGGCTCGGCGGTGACCGTCAAGCCCGCGAAGTACGGTGACCAGCTTTCGCCGATGGAGCCCTCGACCGCGATCCGATATCTCCGCGCGTTCATAGATGCCTCTCCTCCTCTTGCTATCTGAATGACAGGGCTCACGCGGTAGACGGATTCTCACCACGGAGACCGCGGTGAAGACGGAAGGAACCGGGCATTCCCCCTGTTCTCTGTGTCCTCTGCGGTTAGTCCGACTCCCACCGCGTAAGTCCTGTGAATGATGGCAGTAAACCGGAGGGGGCGTCGGCGACCAAAAGG
>JAJZQK010000523.1 GCA_021847625.1 Chloroflexota bacterium | reverse complement strand
TGAGGGTGGGCACCTCGAAGATAGGAAAGGCACCGGGCGGCGGGAACTTGTTCGGGGAGGCGTAAGAACAACCGGCGTCGTCCCCCGGCTTCCAGCAGTATGTCGAAGCAAATAGGTTCTGACCCGAGCACGCTCTCCAGCATATGCGCCAGTGCCTTGATCCCAGTACTGTTCTGTTGGGGTGGGATTATTCGAAACAGGCGGTACTTTTCAGATTCGATCATCCCTTGCTCTTCCTCAAGTAGTTGCCGAAACGCCGCACCAACACCGCGACTGCTATCACTACACCCACGATAAGAGCCGACGCCAGGTGTAGCCCCTTCGCCAGGAGGATCAGGAGAACGAGACCCACCAGTCCAAGGAACGCGGCGTAGGCCTTGGCCCACTCGTCCGGAGCTTGGTCATTCTTAGGTCTAGAATTGACCCTCGTCACAGTCCTTCACCTCCACGCTGAAGTCGCCCTGCGCCAGCGTACGCTCGGGCGCTGGGGTCTTCGGCCGAGTCCAGCAACCGTATCTCCAGCTCCTGCCGTGTCTTCCCTGGGATGGAGGCATCCTGCAGGTGCAGGCGCAGGTTCTCCGTCCGTCCTCGCCCATCCAAGGTGACTTCTCCGCTGCCACGAAAGCGGGCAATCACGCGGTCGAGTTCGGGGGGCACCACGCCCAGGACCCGCTCGAATGACTGGCGATACTTCGCTCTGTCCACCGTGAAGGCAAATATCCGGCTCCCTTCGCTGTCTCGAGATCGCCTAGCGTCGGTGGCGGCCTTCAGATAGAGGAGCGGATGGACAGGGAGCTCCATCATCTCCTCGGCGCGCCAGCCTTCGGCATCTTCGATGTAGATCGTTGGCCCAACGGCTATCATCTCGATCGAGTCCTGGCTTATGTGCCAGCGAGCGGGCGCCTCGAACTCGATCTTCCCGGCAGCGACTACTGGCTTCGCCGTCCCCTCGAAGAAGGTGATCAGCTCGTACTCCACCTGGTAAGACCTAGCCGTCTCCAGGCTGGCTACCGCTTCCTGAAGAGGTGACTGGGCACCGCTGCAGGCGACGGCGAGCAGAACTATCGCGACAGAGATGAGCCATCTGGACCTTGAAGACATAGCTTTACTTCCCTCCTGTGAGAGCCAGGATGGCCTCGACGTAGCGTCGCGTCTCCCCGCCGGCGAACGATGCCGGCACGTAGCCGTACCTCTCTTTGAGCCGACGCGCGCCGGCTATCCCCGCGTTGTAGGCAGCGGCCGCCCAGTAAACATCTCCTGCAAAGGCCTCCAGCCCATTCGACAGGTAGCGCACGCCCGCCTCTATATTGAGGCTCGGCTCGTAGATGCGCGCCGGGTCGTAACCCAGGCCGGCGAAGGTCGCCGGCATCACCTGCATCAGACCTGCCGCGCCGACCCGACTGATCGCCCTCGGGTTGCCTCCGCTCTCTTGCAGGATCACCGCCCTGACAAGACGGGGATTCACGCCATAGCGCGTCGAGGCCGCTTCGATATCGGCTTCGTAAGGTTGAAGCGCCGCCGAGCCCTCTTCCGCGCTCCACCCTGTATGAAGCGACCCTACCGTAGGGCCTCCTCCCTCCCTGCCGGCGAAATGATCCATCGCCGCCAGAGCCAGATCACCCCCGGGCAGGCTCTGAATGAAAGCCAGGACGCTCACCACCACGAATAGGGCAGCGCTCAGGGGCAGCAGGACCGCGGCAACTACCCCACACCCAACCAGCTTCTGCATACTCACCCTTGCTGCCTCTCTTGCGTGACCTCTTGCTGTTGCCGCTCCACCTTGCGGTAGCTGGTGTCGAGCATCTCCCACCAGCGCGGCACGACGATCAACTCCACGGGGATGTGGTGGGTAACGTGCCGCTCAGTGTCGCGAATGATCAGGACGTAGGACCCCGCCGACAGGTTGGCGATGTCCTCCACTTCCCGATCGGAAAGCTCGCAAACCCTCCGCAGGTCCTCGGCCGCGCCCCGGGCCAGGTTCATCAGGATCACCGTCTGGGCACTGGAGAGGATCTGCCGAGTATCGGGGCTCGCCAGGAAGTCCTCCGGCTGGTGGGTGAGAAACCAGACGGAAGCCCCGCGCTTGCGGCAGCGGCGCGAGAAGGCGCTGAGGGCCTCTACGGCGCCCTTCTGGCTGAAGTACCACCAGGCTTCATCCACCCCGATCAGCGAGAGACGCTTCCCGGACAGCGCTCTGCCAGCGATCAGACGCAGCGCCTGAAACACGCGGACCGCTTTCAAGTGGTCGTCCCTGATGCAGGAGAAGCCGAAGCCCACCACGGGGTTGCGCAGGTCGACGTTCGTGTCGTGGTTGAAGGCATCTCGGTAAGCCCCGGCCACGTACGGCTCCAGCTCGAGAGCGAGCCCCTGGCCTACTTTGGCCAGGTCTCGCTCGCGCAGGGTCGGCGATGACTCCATGGTGGCGCACAGATGTTCCAGCAACGGCTGTGGCTCGACTCGCCACGTGCTCCGATCCTCTACGTCGATGCCGAACTGCCGGTATGTTTCCGCGAGAGACGCGCCCAGGACGCTGGCCTGGGCGGCTTCGAGGCCGCGCCGGTTCATCACCTCGACAAGGGCCTGGATGTCGGCGTACTGCCCGGCGTAGCCGTCGGGGTCGTCGGGGTCGTCGGGGTCCAGGCGCATAGCGTTGATGTGAGCGCCGCCCTGCGGGCTCATGTCAACGTACGTGCCATGCAGCGCCTCCACCACAGCCTGGTACTCCCCTTCCAGGTCCAGAAGGTAGACGTCCATATCGTAGCAGGCCGCCTGGATGGCGATGGTCTTGAAAAGGGCGCTCTTGCCCGAGCCGGGCCGGCCCACGAGGATCGTGTTGCCGTTGCCTTTGAAGATGTTCTGCACGACCAGGGTGGCCGATTGGCGGTGCACGCCGAAGTAGAAGCCGTCGGGGTCCACGTATTCGGCGTGGTAGAAGGGGAAGAAAAGGGCGACCCCGCTGGCGTTCATCAGTCGATCGGGCCGGATCTCGGGCCGGCCTAGCGGCAGCATGCTCCGGTAGGCTTCCTCCATCAGGCCATCGCAGGTAGCCGCGAAGAACCCCGCGTTCTTGAAGGCCAGCTCCAGCTCCTTGGACTGACGCTCCATCTCTTCCGTGCTGTGACAGGTTAGCTGCACGAGGGCGCTGAAGTAGAACAGGGACTCCCGGTTGGGGCCATCCAGCTCGCGCAGCGCCGTGTCCACGCTTTCCAGTCTGGCCTGGCTGACGTAGCTCTGCAACTGGCCCCGGGAGGCGGAGAAATGCTGCTGCCCTTCCAGCATAGCTCGCTGGTGCTCCAGTCCCTGGCGCGCCACGAAGTCGTCGATCCGCTCGGCGTGCAGCACGAAGCGCAGGTCGAATGGAAGAGCGTAAAGCTCCTCGATGCGGGCCCGGCTGAGCGGCGACAGGTAGTCGTAGACCTGCCACACCCGCGCCACGTGGCCTTCTCCCAAACTATAGGTGTTTAGCGTCTGCTGGAAGCCCGGCGGCGCCAGCACGTCTCGCAGTGAAACGACCCGGAGGCCATCGCCGCTGTCACGTTCTTCACCCAGATTATCCGGCCGCCAGATCTTGTC
>JAJZQK010000522.1 GCA_021847625.1 Chloroflexota bacterium | reverse complement strand
AGACCGCGAGCCTGATGGCATGCTCTGTCCAGGTAGGTGCCCTCCTGGGAGCGGACGACGAGGAGACGATCCGCAGCCTCCGCTCCTTCGGTTACCAACTTGGCCTGGCCTTCCAGATCAGGGACGACATCCTCGGAATCTGGGGCGACGAGAAGAAGACGGGCAAGCCTGTCGGCGCCGATATTCGCCGGCGGAAGAAGACATTCCCCATCGTCTACGCCTGTGAGAAGGCGGAGGGCGAGGCTAGGGCAGCGCTGGCTCGCGTGTACCAAGGCAAGGCAACCGTCGACCCGAAGATGGTAGACCTGGTAATGAGCGTCCTCGCCGACCTCCAGGCCCAGGAGCAGGCCCAACGCCTCGTGGAGAGGTATCACGGTGGCGCCATGGCCGCGTTGGAGCACGCCAACCTTTCTCCATTGGCCCACGACACGCTGGCAGAGGTGGCCGACTTTCTTACCGACCGCGACTATTAGCGGCTCGCGGATAATACCACTATGGCTCGGGCTACGGTCCGAGCCATCGAGGAAGCTAATATGATATTCCCTTGGCAACTCACGTTTTCCTTGGCCAGGTATCTGGCCCAGAACAAGCTCGGCGGCCGCCAACGCTTTCCCTTGGTGCTGATGCTCGAGCCGACCTTCCGCTGCAACCTGGCCTGCGCCGGTTGCGGACGCATCCGCGAAGATAAGGCCCTCATGGGCCGCATGCTCTCGGTCGAAGAGTGCCTGGACTCCGTCGACGAGTCCGGGGCCCCGGTCATCTGCCTGACCGGGGGCGAGCCGTTGCTCCACCCGGACATCAGGGAGGTCGTGGACCAGATCATCGCCCGCAAGCGTTTCATCTACCTGTGCTCAAACGGCATCAAGCTTCAGGAAGCCCTGCGGCGCTTCCAGCCGAGCCCCTATCTGAGTTTCGTCGTCCACCTGGACGGTCTGGCCAAGACGCACGACCGCATCGTGGGCCGCCCGGGGGTGTTCGACACGGCCATCGCCGCCATCGCGGCGGCCAAGAAGGCTGGCTTCCAGGTGCGCACCAACACCACCCTCTATGCCGAGGCGGACATCGACGAGACCATGCAGCTCTTCGACCTTCTCCGCCTGCTGAAGACGGACGGGCTGATGGTCGCCCCCGGCTTCTCTTACGAGGCCGTTGCCGACAACATCTTTCTCTCCCACGAGGAGGCGGTCTCGCTGTTCCAGACGATCTTCGACAAACGCAACTCCTACCGTTTCTACAACACTCCCGTCTACCTCGAGTTCTTGGCCGGCAAGAGGGACCTCCAGTGCG
The DNA here is from genome assembly GCA_021847625.1 of Chloroflexota bacterium. Next base: position 2,288 of record JAJZQK010000522.1, on the reverse strand, counting down.
TGCCCTGGAGCACGCCGACCAGGGATCCCAAGGGTTGGAAGCGGCCATGTTATTTGATCGGCGACTCCTACTGCAGCTCCTTTAGGGAGCTGGTCGAGGAGACGGACTGGGCGAGGTACGGACGCGGAAAGGACCCCCGCTGCCCTACCTGCATGGTGCACAGCGGGTTCGAGGCCAGCGCCATCGACGCGGCGGGGAAGAGCCTGCCCGACCTGTGGGATATCACGAAGTGGCAATTGCTAACCAGATAAGCGGGAGCCGAGGGGGAAGATGCTAGCCATCGCCGGGGCTGTAAAAGAAGAGATAGCCAACACCCGCAAGCGGATGAATGTCCGGACGACCCTCGAAGAGGCCGGTTGCTGCCTCTTCGAGGGCAGTTACGGAAGCAAGGACGTCATCCTGGTGCAGACGGGGATCGGCGGAGAGCGAGCGAGGGCCGCTGCCCAACTGCTCGGCGAGAAGTACTCGCTCTCCGCCCTCATCTCCATCGGCTTCGGCGGTGCATTGGGCGAAGATCTGCAGGTGGGCGACATCGTGCTCTGTCGGCAGACACGCTGCGGTGAGAACGAGAACGGCCGGCGCACCTACTACTCCGACGACGATTTGCTCATGCTAAGCAAGGACATCGCCCGGGAGGCGGCGGGGCGGGTGCGCGTCGGCGGCGGCGTCACGGTGAATAGGGTCCTGACCAGCCCCGACGAAAAGCGAGCGGTCGGCCGTGAGTACGGCGCCGACGTCGTGGACATGGAGAGCTACTGGTTGGCCGAGGCGGCAGCGCTGCGGGGGGTCCCGTTCCTGGGCGTACGCGTCGTCTCCGATACGGCGACCGAACGCCTGCCCGACTTGGGCCAACTCGTGGACGCCGACGGCGCCTTCCTCTGGCAGAAGGCGGCCGGCTACCTGCCGACGCATCTGCCGGAGATCGGGGGCCTCTCCGTAATGCACCGCAACGTCGTCGCGGCCAGGCGCCAGCTGGGTGTCTTCGTCGATCGGCTTATCGGGAGATTGTGAAGGAGTAGGGAAGGGTTCCGGTGAAGGTCTTGGTCACGGGCGTCTCGGGCTTCGTCGGCGGCAATCTGGCGCGGGAGCTGCTGAGACAGGGCTACCAGGTGAAGGGATTCCTCAGGCCGCAAAGCGACCGGCGCAACCTCGCCGGGCTGGCGGTCGAGCCCGCCTACGGCGACCTGCGCGACGCGGAATCGGTCGCGCGGGCAGTGGACGGCTGCGACGGCGTGTTCCACGCCGCCGCCGCCTACACCCTCTGGTCCCGAGACCCGCGGTCCGTGTACGCGACCAACGTCGAAGGCACGCGCAACGTGCTGAAGGCCGCCTTGACCAAGGGCGTGCGCAAGGTGGTCTACACGAGCACGGAATCGACCATCGCCTGGGGCGAGGACGGTTGCCTGGCGGAGAGTAAAGACCACAAGGGGAAGTACGTCCCGGCCGGCGACTACAAGAGGTCGAAGTATCAGGCCGAGCAGGTGGCGATGGATCTGGGCCGCCAAGGCTTGCCGGTGGTGGTGGTCAACCCCACCACCCCTATTGGCCCGGGCGACCTGAAGCCTACCCCCACCGGCCAGATCATCGTCGACTTCCTGAACGGGCGGATGCCGGCCTACGTGAACACCGGCCTGAACCTGATTTACGTGGAAGACGTGGTCAAGGGACATATCTTGGCCCTGGAGAAGGGACGAGCCGGGGAAAGGTACGTTCTCGGTTGCCGGAACGTCACCTTCCAGAACATGCTCGGCATGCTGGAGCAAATCACCGGCCTTAAGGCCCCGTCTGTGCGCATACCGATTTGGTTGGCGCTGGGGGCGGCCTACGTGGATGAGTTCGCCGCCAAGCACGTGCTGAAGCGGCCGCCGCGCGTGCCCGTGGCCGGGGTCAAGACGGCGCGCCGGTTCCGCTTCTTCGATTGCTCCAAGGCCGTTCAGGAGCTTGGCCTACCGCAGACGCCGATAGAGGAAGCCCTTGAGAAATCAGTGAGGTGGTTTAGAGAGAATGGGTATGTTCGCTAGCGAGACTGCGACCGTGGGCGTGGCAGGCGGGGCGGTGGAAGGGGCCATCAAGAGGGCCCAAGGGTACCTGCTGCAGTTGCAGAGCCCCGAGGGATACTGGGTGGGAGAGCTGACGGCCGACGCTTCCGTGGCCGCGGGCTACATCCCCCTCATGTACTTCATGGCGGGCAACGTCGACCCCACGAAGCAGCGCAAGGTAGTCAACTACTTGCTGGCCAAGCAGCACCCGTCGGGCTACTGGAGCGCATAGGGCGCCCATATTCAGTA
>JAJZQK010000521.1 GCA_021847625.1 Chloroflexota bacterium | reverse complement strand
GTCGCATCCTGACCAAGCGGCACATAGCTAATCGCCAAATCATGGCTAGATCTTTCCACCACCGGCAAATCAGCCTGTAAGACGGCGTTATACAGGGTGCTGGACACCTGGCACACACCGCCGCCATAGTCGTCAACCAGTTGGTCGCTAGGCAAGCCCCAAGAAGAGCGGACCACCAGATGGACGAGGAGCTCACGGCGAGGGAACTCGACGTTCTGCAGGCCGTGGCCACTGGTAGAGGCAATAAAGAGATCGCGGAAGCGCTCAGCATTTCGATCAACACCGTGCAAGTGCACCTACGCAACATCTTCGGCAAGCTGGGCGTTGCCAGCCGGACCGAGGCAGTGACCAGCGCGCTGTCGAGGGGACTGATCCAGCTCAATAAAGCCCGCAAATGAAGCCGTTGCCTCTGCAGTATCAACTTGCGCTGGCCACGTTTCTGCCACTGGTTGCGATTGCCCTTATTGTCTTCGGGGTCGGCACCTATGCCCTGCAGAAGATTCCGCAAGATCTCGTTCTGCAGAGGCAGACGGCCATGGCTCAAATGGCCGCGGCCGGCGTATCCAATAGCCTGCAAGCCCAGATTCAGCTGCTTGACACTGTCGCTGGAGAGCTCGCGGGATACCCTTCGGACGTCACTAGGCAGGAACAAATCATCCGGCAGCGCCTCGGCGAGATGGGCCGATTCAGCGGCGGTTTGGCGGTTCTTGACGGGTCCGGTATGGCGGCGGCTACGACGCAGGGCGCAGCTCAGACGAAGGGTCTGGACTGCGCTGGTCAGCCGTACTTCAGCCAGGCCAAGGCGGCGCGTGCGCCTGTGCTGTCGACCGTTTTCGAGCAGGGGCAGGGCAGCAAGCCTTCGGTAGTCGTCGCTGTACCGATCGTCGACGGCGGGGCTTTTGTCGGCGTGTTGCTAGGTAACACTTCCTTGGACCAGCGCGACTGGGCTCACGACTTCTCCCTGCTGGCGACTGCCGGGGGAAGGCAAGTGTTCCTTGTCGACGGTGGCGGCACCGTCATCTATTACCCCGACCCTGGCCGCGTCGGGCGGAGTCTGGGCGCCGATTCGCCGTTATGGCGCTACGTAATCTCGCGCTCCCCGGGAAGTGTGTTTAGCCCGTCCGTTGGCTCGACAAAGGAGACGGTCTTGGCCTTTGCGCCAATTCCGGGCGTTGCCTGGGGCGTCGTCGTCGAGGAGCCGTGGGATGCGATTCTGGCGGCTGTCCTGCCCTTCGAGGTGGCCGTCGCCGCTCTCGTTGTTCTGGGAATCGGCATTGCCTTGCTTGCCCTGATCTTCAGTGTCCGTCGTGTCACCCGACCAATCCGTACTCTTGTCGACGAGGGAGAACGAGTGGCAGCAGGTGAGACGTTCTGTCCGCTAGCCGTCGAGGGGCCGCCTGACTTCCGTATTCTTCTTGGGGTGGTGAATGGGATGATGGCCCAGGTGGCCGAGCAGCAGGCCGCGTTGAGGCGGTATGCGAAGCAGCTGCTCGGGGCTCAGGAGGAGGAACGGCTGCGGGTTGCCCGGGACCTGCACGACGAGACTCTGCAGGAGCTGGTTGGCATCGCGCGGTCGACCGAATCCTCGCTCGAACTGGTCGATCAGGACCCGGGTGCGGCGAGAGATCAGCTGCGTGAGCTGCAGACGCGCGCCTTGGCCGCGGCGAAAGCCGTACGCGCTATGGCGAACAGCCTGCGGCCGTCCGTCCTCTCGGATCTTGGTCTCGCTCCCTCCCTGCAGGTGTTGTGCAGGAACCTGGCAGAACAGCTGCCCAACGCATCGGTTGACTGCCAGGTGGTTGGTCCGGAAGCCGACCTTCCCCCGGAACAGGAAATCACCGTCTATCGCGTTGCCCAGGAGGCGATAACGAACATCCGCAAGCACGCGCCAACGGCGACCCGGGTGAACCTCGCCCTGATTTGCGGAGAAGGCGAAGTGGTCCTAATGGTCGAGGACGATGGCCCGGGTTTCCATCCGACGGATCGGGCGAATCTGCTGAGCGACGGCCATCTCGGTCTGGTGGGGATGGATGAGCGAGCAGACCTTTTCGGTGGGGAGTTGAAGGTGAACTCCGCACCCGGCGAGGGCACGACCATCACACTCCGCCTGCCGGCGGCGCAATCGGAGCCGAGTCCGGCCTGATCTGTTCCTGAGGGTGGGGCCAAAGGAACTGGGCTACTATGGCCGGGTCCGTTTGTGCAGCGGGGCTGACCCGATAGGCGGAGCCATCTACATGTCGGGGGCTTTGTTGAAGCGGAGGTAGATGGAACCGGTCAGCAATCCGACCATGGCCCCGCCGACCACGGCGACGATGAGCCATTCCATGATGCCCCCGAGGATGTCTCCCTGTAGTACGTTTGCCCAGTTCTCCCAGAAGTACTCGGACCCCGCGTTGGAGATGTGCAGCTCAGGCCTGGTTGGCAGTCCCCAGAAGGCGAGCTGGGCTGCGTTCGTGAGATAGTAGGCGACAATGGCGGCGCACCACACGGCGAGGCCGACCGCGGCGGGGTGCAACCTTGAGCGCGAGACGCGCGACTCATACAAGGCGAGAGGGACGACCGGCACGAGCCAGACGCCGACGTTCAGCACGAGGAACCGAAGGAGCGAGCCAACCGTTCCGGCAGGACTGTAGGCGAGAGACTGCCCCGAGGGCGCGGGGTAGAGGAAGCCCAGATAGACAAAGTCGACGACCCCGAAGAGAGTTCCGACGGCAAGGTAGACCAGCCAACGATGTTTCATAGTGTTCTCCAGTCATGCGCGGTGCTGATTGTCCGGGAAGGGACGGGCAGACCCTGGCTGCCAGTGCCTCGTCAGTATACACCGGCGCCATTACATCTATTCGCAGCAATCGTGGAGAACGGGGTAGTTGAGCCTAGAGCCGGACGACGAGCGAGCGCCGGAGGATCGGGAGGAGCCCGGCATTGTTGACGAGGACATCGATGCGCCCGTAGCGGTCCTTCACGGCGTCGACCATCCGCCCGATCACTTCCAGATCGCGCATGTCGACCGTAACCGCCAGCGCACCCGGGAGCTCGTCCGCGAGGGCGTTCAGGAGGTGTGTGGAGCCAGCGGCGAGCGCCACCTTGGCACCGTGCTGGGCGAATAGACGGGCGGTCGCGCGTCCGATGCCCTTCGACGCCCCCGTGACAATCACGACCTTGCCGGCGATAACCACTGTCTCTTGCCCCCTAGCTTCTACCGTTACCGATTCAAGCCACTCGGACACCCCGACACCTTCTCCGGTGTGTCCTCGGTTGATGCCATTACACTCCGGCAAGGCCGGCGTGGAGATACTGCGCGCCCGCGAGCCTGCGGTTCCGTTAGCGCCGCGCTCAAGCGAGTCAGAGCACAGTGGTATACTGTGAGGTAAGCAGATCGATCGGCAAGAAGCTGCTTCTCTTGCCTCTCTACCTGGCGCAGACGGGTCGCGTAACGGTGATGTGGGACGTGGAGCCGGATTCCTACCCCGAGATAGCCTCCGACCCCCAGAGAATCGTTGCCCATGTCAGCGAGCGGGTGCAGCCGGGCTCGATCGTCTTGCTTAACATCTGGCCCGAGAGCCGGGCTGCCTCACGCGAGG
>JAJZQK010000520.1 GCA_021847625.1 Chloroflexota bacterium | reverse complement strand
AGCACGAAAGACAGCTTGGCCCGGAAGATCCGTTCGTCAACCAGGTCTCCCATGCGGATGCCCAGCCGGGCGTATTTGTCGGCGTAGGTCGGGCCAATACCCCTGCCGGTGGTGCCGATACTGCTGCGCCCGCGGCTCGCCTCCTCCAACTGGTCCAGCTGCAGGTGGTACGGCATGATCACGTGGGCCCTATCGCTGATGAACAGCTTCTCCAGCGAGACCCCGACCGCCTTGACCTGCGAGAGTTCGTCGAGGAGCGCCCGCGGGTTGATGACCGTGCCGTTGCCGATGACGCAGGTTGTCTCCGGGCTGAAGATGCCCGATGGCACCAGATGCATTTGGAAGGTGCCAAGCTGGTTGACCACTGTATGGCCGGCGTTATTGCCGCCGTTGTACCTGGCGACAACCTGGCAACGCTGAGCCAGTAAGTCAACTACTTTGCCCTTGCCTTCGTCTCCCCATTGGCCGCCGACGATGGCCACGATAGCCATTGCTTCCCTCCCAAATGCATCCTAGCGCACAGGCGCCGATGCTATTATCTCGCGAAATTGCCCATACGGCAAGCCGAGCAAGCGGACGGCTCTCCCGCCTAAATCGGGAATCCGTCGTGGGGCAAATGTCTGAGTTCGAGAACCGACCATGGCTGGCGAACTTCCCCGTGCTCGGCAGACCGGGGTTCCTCCCGCTAGCCCTTGTGTCTTAGGTCGATCGGACCGTAGGCCAGGGCCAGCACCTCTGCCACCTGCCTAACCTTCTGCGACATTGAGTGGCGCACAATCCCATCTGTCAGGTGCAGCTTGCAGCCGGGACACTCGCTGACCACTAGTTGAGCGTCCGTCTCGGCGATGTGCTGCATCTTGCGGTCGTTGATCCGTTTGGATAGCTCGTAGTGCGTGAAGCTGAACGAGCCCCCGCCGCCACAGCAGCGGTCGGCCTCCGCGAGCTCCACGTATTGCACGCCCGGTATCTCCTGCAGCAAATGCCGCGGCTCCTTCGTGATTCCCTGGCCGCGGGCCAGGTGGCAGGGGTCGTGGTAGGTGACGCGCTGCGCGAGCGGGCGGGTTGGGGCCTTGATACCGGCACCCGCCAGCAGCTGCGACAGGTCCTGCCCGCGTTCGGCTAGAGCGGCGGCTTTCTCGGCGTAGACGCGGTCGCCCTCTGCCTCGAATGTCGAGGCGTAGAGGTGTTTCAGGGCGCTGCCGCAGGTGGCGCAATCCGTGACGACGGTCGAAGCCTCTGCCGCTAGGAGCACGTCGACGTTGCGCCGCATCAGATCCAGCGCCACCTCTCGCACCCCGTTGGCGAGCATCGGCATGCCGCAGCAGCCTTGCTCGGGAGGAAGGACGACCGTGTACTCGTTGTGGACGAGCACGGAGAGGGTTGCCCTGCCGGCGTTCGTGTCGAGGTAGTTGTTGTAGCAGCCGGCGAAATAGGCCACCGTGCCCCGGTTGCCTGAGCCCACCACCGGCCCCACCTGCTTTAGAAGGGGACGGCGGGAGACCTTGGGCAGGACGCGGTTCTTCTCCAGGCCGGCCACGGGGAAGCGCAGACGCAGTCCGCTGTTCTCCGGCAGACGTGAGAAGGGGATGTCCTGCATAGTGCCGGCCACTGCCGTTAGGTACGGCAACCAGTCCTTGTGCTTGGCCAGCAGGTTGAAGGCCGCGCGTTTGGTGGTGCTGATGCCCCGGTCGCGGGCGAGCTGGGCGCGGGCCGCCAGTAATATCGACTCGACCTTCACGCCGCTGGGACAGTTGGCCTCGCAGGCCAGGCACAGCGTGCATTCGCTCAGGCAGTGCTCCGCCTCGGCGTCGACGGGCAGCTTGCCTTCGAGGAGCGCCTTGGCGAGGGCGATCCGGGCCCGGGCCACGGAAGCCTCGTCATGCAGCTCGCCGAAGACCGGGCAGTACGCCCGGCACTGGCCGCAGCGGGGGCACTTCAGGATCTCTTCGGCGACCGACGCGAGCGGGCGACCGGCTGGCACGTGCTTCTCTTCCATGGTCAGTCCATGAACATCTTGCCGGGGTTCATTATGCCCTTCGGGTCCAGCGTCCGCTTGATCAGCCGCATGGTATCCAGAGCGGCGCCGTGTTCCCTGCTCATGTACGGCCGGCGCGTCAGCCCAACCCCATGCTCGCCGGTGACGGTTCCCCCGAGGTCGAGCGCGAGGCGGTGTATGTCGTCGGTGACGAGGCCGACGCGCCGCTTCTCCTCGCCGGAGGCCATGTCGATCACGGGGGCGGCGTGGAGGTTGCCGCTGGCGATGTGGCCGTAGGTGACGATGATCGTGTCGTGTTTGCGGCCGATATCTTGAATGCCGCGCAGCGCCTCGGGGACGCGCACTATGGGAACGCAGATGTCCTCGCCCGCGTAGACGCGAGTGGCGCCCGGGCGTACCTGGCCAGAGGCGGCGCCCACCACGCTGCGCCCCTCCCAGAGGGCCGCCACCTTGGCTGGCTCGTCGGCCCATTCCACGTGCTTGGCGATGCCCGATATGGCGCTGGCGATCTGCTGAGCATCGTGGGCCACGCCGGGCTTGTTGCCGTCAATTTCGAACAAGAGCATGGCTTCGGCGGCCGGCAACTTGAGCTCCGGTTTGTACAGGTTGGCCGCCTGGATGGCGGAGGAGTCGAGTATCTCGATGGCCGATGGCAGCAATCCCGTCCGAAACGTGGCTACCACGGCCTCCCCGCTACTCTCCAGCCTGTCGAAGACGGCGAGCACGAGGCCGCGACTGCGCGGCACGGGCAGCACCTTCAGACGGAGGCGGGTAATGATGCCCAGCATTCCCTCCGAGCCGACGATGAGATGGGTGAGGTCGAAGCCGGACGACGACTGGATGGCCCGGGAGTTGAGCGAGCCCGTGGTAATGAGCTGCCCGGTCGGGAGCACGACGTCGAGTCCCAGGACGTAATCGCCCGTGGCGCCGTACTTGATCGCCCGCATGCCTCGCGAATTGTTGGCTGCCATGCCCCCCACGGTGCACATCTTCGTGCTACCGGGGTCGGGCGGGAAGAACAGACGGCGCTTGGCGAGGAACTTGTTCAGGTCGGCGTGGACCACGCCCGGTTCGCAAATTACCTGCAGGTTGTCCGCGTCGAGTTCCACGATGTGGTTGAGCGTGGACAGATCCAGCACAATGCCCCCCTTGGCGGCGACGGCGCCCCCCGTCTGCCCGGTGCCGGCGCCACGAGGGGTGATCGGCACGGAGTGCTCGTAGGCAAAGCGGACCAAGGAGACGACGTCAGCCGTGTCTCGGGGGAGGACGACGACGTCGGAGCGGTATTCCGCGACCTGGGTGGCGAAGGAGGAGTCGTAAGAATAGGCCAGAAGGTCCACGGAGCGCCAACGCACCTGCTGGTCTCCGAGCAAGTGGCGCAGGGCATCGACGAGGGGTGACGCGTCCAGAGTGGTGGACCTCCTGGGTGCAAGGCTGCGGTGCACAAGTTATCATCTTTGCGGGCTGCCGTCAAGGGTTAGGGAGGTCGGGCGGCATCCCGTGCAATGGGCTGATCGGCGCAGGTGGGAATGGAGGCGATGGTATGTCTACGTTGATGTAGGCGACGATGCGCAATGGCTGGCCTTG
>JAJZQK010000519.1 GCA_021847625.1 Chloroflexota bacterium | reverse complement strand
CGGCCGAGATTACCGCCCCCTGCAATTAGCACGAACAAAGCACACCTCCCCTATGCTGGCGACAGCATCGCTTCTAACCGCGGCAGCGCCGTGGCGAGCGCGACGATGTGGAGCACGTCGTGACGTTCGATCCTCGCGGAGGGGAGAGGGATGAAGGCGCTGCCTCCCCGCGTGATCGAGATGACCTGCGCTTCGCCCGGTACGTTCAGGTCCTTCACCTCGTGCCCCTCGACCATCGGCCCCACCTCCACCTCCACGACCTCCACCTCGCCGTTGGCGATGGTCAGCACGCTGGTCAGGCCGAGGTAGGAGAGCAGCTCCTGGATCCGGTTGGCGGCCCAGACGGTCGACGAGATCGTGGGGACGCCCAACCGCCGGTAGATATCGGCCCGCCGGGGGTCGTAGATGCGGGTGACGACCCTGGGCACGTGGAAGCGGGTGCGGGCGAGCATGGCTAGGATGTAGTTGGTGTTGTCCCCGGCGGTCAGCGTGGCGAAGCCGTCGGCCTTCTCGATCCCGGCCTGGCGCAGGACCTCCGGGTCGAAGGCGTTGCCCTCGATCATCAGGCCCGTGAAGGACTCGCGCAGCCGCGCGAAGGCCTGCGGGTTGCGATCGATGACGGCGACTTGATGCCCCTGGAGCGAGAGCAGGTTGGCGACGCTCGCCCCTACCCTGCCGCAGCCGACGATGATTACGCGCATTCGGTCACCCCCACTCAGCTAACGTCTGGCAATCCACTTGCGCAGCTCGTCCGCCGCCAGGACGGCCGGCGCGAAGGGAACGACGAACAACCACTCTTGCCAGCCCAACGGGTACATGCCGAAGAAGTCCGCGATGGGCGGCAAGTACAGCAGCACCAGCGTGATCGCTATCTCGAAGGCCACGCCCCACAGCAGGAGCCGGTTGCTGAAGAGTCCTACCTGAAACACCGATACCCGCTGGGTGCGCACGGCGAAGACGGTGCCCACCTGGGTGGCGACTATACCCAGGAACGACATCGTCGTGGCCCTGAGGTATAAGGGATCGTCCGCCGCCAGCTGCTGGCCGTAGGTCCAGCCGCCGCTGATGAGCACCCAGAAGAAGCCGGCCAGCACGAAGACCGTCTCGATGAGGCCCAGGAAGATGTAGGCCCTGAAGAGGAGGGGCCACGTCAGCAGCGGTTCGCGGCGCGGACGCGGCGGGCGCTCCATCGTGCCAGGCTCCGGCGGCTCGGCCCCCAGCGCCAGCGCCGGCAGCGTCTCCGTGCCGAGGTCGATGGCCAGGATCTGCAGCGGCGTGATGGCCAGCGGCACCCGGAAGAGGGCCAGCAGGATGAACGGGATAGCCTCCGGCGTCAGGTGGGCGAAGATGTAGACCGTGAACTTGCGGATGTTCTCGAAGACGGCCCGGCCCAGCCGCACGGCCCCCACGATCGTGGCGAAGTTGTCGTCCGTCAGGATCATCTGAGCAGCCTCCTTCGCCACGTCGGTGCCGGCGATCCCCATCGCCACGCCGATGTCGGCCCGCTTGAGGGCGGGGGCGTCGTTGACGCCGTCGCCGGTCATGGCGACCGTCTGGTCCAGGTCACGCAGGGCGGTGGCGATGCGCAGCTTGTCCTCCGGGGCGACTCGGGCGAAGAGGACCTCCCCTTCGCGCAGGGCGGCTGCGAGCTGCGGGCCGTCCATCTGCTCCAGCTCGGCCCCCGTTATCACGCGCGCCGCCGGGCTGCTGATGATGCCGATCTTCAGGGCGATCGACTTCGCCGTCAGGCCGTAGTCGCCCGTGATCATGATGATGCGGATGCCCGCGTCCTGGGCGACCTTCACGGCCCCTGCCACCTGCGGGCGCGGCGGGTCCATCATGCCGACGAGCCCCAGGAGGACCAGGTCGGCCTCGACCTTGTCGGCATCCCGGATGTCGATTTCCTCCGGCAGGGGGCGATAGGCGACGGCCAGCACGCGCAGGGCCTCTTCGGCGTAGGCGTCGTTGCGGTCCGAGGCCTCCTGCTGCAGCCGCTCGTCCAGCGGCACGGGGCCGTCGTCGGTCAGGGCGGTGGTGCAGCGCGACAGCACCTCGCGGATCGCCCCCTTGGTGTAGGCTATCCGCCCGCCCCCTTCCTGGTGGATCGTCGTCATGCGGCGGCGGCGGGAGTCGAACGGTATCTCGAACACGCGGGGCGCCTCGGTCAGCACCTGGTTGTAGTCGAAGCCGCCCTTGAGCGCCACCACCAGTAGCGCCGCCTCGGTGGGGTCGCCGATCACCGACCAGTTCCCCCCGGGCTCCGGGCGGTTCAGCCGGGCGTTGTTGGCGAAGCTGACGGCGCGCAGGAATAGCTGCAACGTCGGCCCGTCGGCCGGACCCGACTCGGCGGGGACGATCTCGCCCTCGGGGGCATAGCCTACGCCGGTCACGTCGAACGCCCGGTCCCCCGCCCGGATGACGCGCACCGTCATGGCGTTTTGAGTGAGGGTGCCTGTCTTGTCGGTGGCGATGACGGTCGTCGAGCCGAGCGTCTCCACGCCCGACAGCCGCTTTACCAGCGCATGCTCCCTCGCCATCGCCCGCACGGCCAAGGCGAGGGCGAGGGTGACCGTCGGCAGCAGGCCCTCGGGGACGTTGGCGACAATGATGCCGATGGCGAAGATCAGGCTATCGCTGACGGTGAGGGCGGCGAAGAGGACGCCGACGGCGAAGAACCCTATCCCCAGCACCAGGGCGACAATGGCGATAATGATGGCCGTCCGGTTGATCTGCTTCTGGAGCGGGCTCAGTTCCTCTTTGACCGTCTGGGTAAGCCTGGCGATGTTGCCGAACTCCGTGCGCATACCGGTGGCGAAGACGACTGCCCTCCCCGAGCCGGAGGCGACGGAAGTGCCGGCGAACACCAGGTTGACGGCCTGGATGGTGGGCGTGTTGGGTTCGAGGACGGGGTCGGCCGTGCGCTTCACCGGCTCCGACTCGCCGGTGAAGGCGGCGTTATCGGTGCGCAGCTCGAATTGGGAGATGAGGCGGGCGTCCGCCGAGATGTACTCCCCCTCCTCCAGGAGCAGGAGGTCGCCGGGGACCAGCTCCTCGGCCAGGATCTGCTTCGTCTCCCCGTCCCGCAGCACGCGCGCCCGGGCCGGCAGCATCTTCGACAAGGCCTCGACGGCCCGCTCCGCCTGGTACTCCTGGCTGAAGCTGAAGATGGCGTTGATGAAGATGACGACGATGATCACCCAGCCGAGCTCGGTGGACCCGGCGATGAAGGACAGGGCGGCGCTCACCCACAGGAGCAAGGCGAAGACCTGGTAGAAGTTGGCGAGGAAGCGAAGAATGAGGGGCGTGCCGCGTGCTCGCTGGACGACGTTAGGCCCGTACTGCTCCAGCCGGCGGGCGGCTTCCTCCTCGCTCAGGCCACGGGGAGACGTGCCTAGGCGCTGATAGACCTGGTCGACCGGCAGGGAGTAGATTGGCTGATTCTCCATCTATCCTCGGAATCTCACCCATGTTGGGGCCAGACTGCCACGTCCAACCGCCTACCATGCGGCCCTACCATACCAGTATAGGTGAGGAATTCGAATACGGTCAAGCGACTCGGTAACCTGGGGGTGTTCTACCATGTGGCGAG
>JAJZQK010000518.1 GCA_021847625.1 Chloroflexota bacterium | reverse complement strand
CCGAGCCGGCCGTGTCGACCTCTACCTTCAGGTCGCCCTTCTGCCCCCCTAGCTGCACCTCTAGGCTCTTCTCCAGGCCTGCGAGGCCCGTGAAATCTGTCCCCACGAAGCCCAGGATCTGGCTAGCCAGGTTGCCCTCCGGGTGCAGCCTTCTCGGTTCCGACTCCAGATACACGCTCGATATATGGAGAGCACGCACCTTATCGGCCACCTCGGCAGGAAGATATCGCTCGAGCACCGCCGGTTGATCTCCCGCCTCGTCCATCTTCCCCAGCAGCGCCTCCTTGGTCTGCCCCAGGACCGGCGCCAGTAACTCGGCCGCCTTGGCCGGGTCCTGCAAGTACTTGACGTCCGCGTACAACGTCTCGAAGGGTACGCTCACCGCTAAGGCGGCGCCGTCGGCCGCCAGAATCGTTCCCCGCTGGGGGGCAATCACGCGGTCGCGCCAATGCTCCTCGTCGGCCAGGGTCCGGTAATAGTCATGCTGCATCAGCTGGATGTACACGAGCTTCCCCATCACCACGACGGCGAAGGCGGCCAGCAGCACGAACAGCAGGTAGAGACGCCCCGTTCGGTCGGAAAGTTGGTTAGGGAAGCCGCGCTCTCCTTTGCTACCCATCCCTCACTCAGCTCCCAGGGCTAACCCGCACGTAAATGAAGTCGGTGGGCGGCCCCATTTCGAGGCTCTCGCGCGCCGTCTGCTCGACCCTGGCCATGGCGGATAGTTCCATCACCTGGTAGCTCAGCTGCTGGTTCTTGATCTCCCACCGGTCGCGTTCCGCCTCCAGGCCCAGAGCATCGTAACCGCCTGTCGCCACGCCGGCCGCCATTTTCAGATAGAGAAGCCCCGCCACAAGCAAGGCCAGAGCCAGTATGAGTAGGCTCACAGGTGCCGTTCGGGAAGACCCCCGTCTCCTAATCCGCGTATGTGCCGACGACCTCGCGGCCTGCGCTCTCATCGCTCATCCCCCAACCGTTCCGCCACCCTCAACTTCGCGCTGCGGCTGCGCGGATTGCGCGCCTGCTCCTCCGGCGATGCCACTATCGGCTTCTTCGTCACCAGCGCCAGCCGCGGCCGGTGCCCGCAAACGCAGGCCGGCAACCCGGGCGGACAGATGCACCCGGCCGCCTCCGTCCTCAGAAAACCCTTCACGATCCGATCTTCCAGGGAGTGGAAGGAAATCACGGCCAGCCTCCCCCCCGGCGCCAAGGCCTCCACGGCCTGCGGCAGAGCTTCTTCCACCGCTGCCAGCTCCTCGTTCACCGCCACGCGCAGCGCCTGGAAGGTGCGCGTCGCCGGGTGAATACCCCCCGGCCGCCCGTGCACGACACCGGCCACCAGCCCGGCCAGCCTCGTCGTGGTCGTAATCGGCCTCGCCGTCCGCTCCCGGACGATGGCCCTCGCAATCGCCCGCGACCTTCGCTCCTCGCCGTACCGGAAGATGATGTCGGCCAGCTCGCGCTCCGAAAGCGAGTTGACGAGGTCGGCGGCCGTCGTCGGCTGCCGCTGATCGAAGCGCATGTCGAGAGGCGCCTCCTTCTGGAAGCTGAACCCCCGTTCCGCCTCCTCCAGCTGATACGACGAGAGGCCTAGATCGAGCAGAATACCATCGACCAGCAGGAAGCCCTCGGCTCGCGCCACCTGCAGCAAGTTCGTGTACGTGTCGTGCACCACCACGGCCCGCTCGCCGAACTCGCTCAGGGCCGCCCGCGCCCTCGCCACCGCCGAAGCGTCGGCGTCCATGCCCAGCACCCGCCCGCTCGGCGCGCTCGCCTCGAGAATCGCTCTGGCGTGCCCTCCTCCGCCAATAGTGCAATCGATAAAACGTTTGCCTGGCGCGGGGAGCAAACTCCGCACAACGTCATCTAATAAGACCGGGATATGCTGGGCCGGCGAAGACATGATCGGCGCCGCTAGCTAGATGCCGAGCGAGGCAAGGTGCTCGGCGATGAACTCCCCTTCCTCTTCCATCTTGGCCCTTACCTCGTGCCACTTCTCGCGGTTCCAGACCTCAAGCCTGGTATTCACCCCGATAACCACGACATCGTTGGCGATGCTGGCGTACTCACGTAGGTAACTGGGAATGACCACGCGTCCCTGGCGGTCCAACTGAGCGTCGTTCGCGCCAGAGAACATTAGACGGACGAAGGATCTGGCATCGGATTGGGTGAAGGGTAGTTTCGCGATGTTATCGGCCAGCGCAGACCAGTCCGCCGCCGTATAGACGAAAAGGCAGCGATCCAGTCCCCTTGTCATCACCAACCCATCGGCAAACCTGCTACGGAACTTGGCCGGGATTGCCAGCCTGCCCTTCTCGTCGACTGTGTGGTCGAACTCGCCCATGAACATGGACTTATCCCCAGCCTCCCACACTTATCAACAATATTCCACCACTTATCCCCACTTCTCCCCACGTGAGCCTATTGTACCGCAGAGACCAAGCCCGCGCAAGGGCTTTAGGGGCTATTTTGGAAGGCTATGTACGGTTTGTGAGTAATTGGTTGGCTACAAAATCACTTAGCCGGCGAGGAAGAGGGCAGACCGCGCCGACGCCTGGCGGCCTCGTCCAGCGCCAGGTTCGCCAGCTGGTCCGAGCGCGCGTTCTCGCGGCGGGGGACGTGCCGCACGGTCACCTTGGGGAACGAAGACAGCAGCGAGCGCGCCCTCTCGTGGAGGGGAACGAGGTGGGGGGTGCGCACCCGGTAGCGGCCGGTGAGCTGGAACACCACGAGTTCGCTGTCCAGACGGACGTCCAGCTCGCCCGCCGGCAGAGTCTTCGCCCGTTCGAGGCCGGCGATGAGGGCCCGGTACTCGGCCTCGTTGTTCGTGGCCTTGCCGATGCAGTGCCCCTCGGCCGCCAGCTCGCGGCCTCTGGCGTCGAGCAGCACGTAGGCGATGGCCGCCGGCCCCGGGTTGCCGCGGGAAGCACCGTCGGCGCGCAGGACCACCCGGCCGTTGGCCGTCCCTCCCGAAGGGGATGCTTCTCTAGCGGGGCACATACAGGATCCTCCCACAGCTACTACAGAAAGTAAGGCTCTCGGCATTGCGGGCCTTCTGCACGTAGCCCATAGCAATCATTATTCGGCAGCCGCTGCAGAGGTTCTGCTCCACGCGCACGACCGCCCTTCCACCCTTCTGCCGACGCAGCGCTTCGTAGGTCGTCATGTAGGAGGGGTCCGCGACCCGCGCCACCTCTTCGCGGGCGACCCCCAACTCGCCGAGCTCGGATTGGAGCAGCGCCTGTTCCTTCTTTAGGTTCTCCTGCTCCTGGCGCCAGGCCTCCTGGATCGCCGCCAGATCTTGCCGGCGTACCTTCAGCTCCGCCTGCAATTCCTCCAGGCGCCCCATCGCGTCGAGCTCGGCGTCCTCTTCCTTGCCCTTCTGCCGTAGGAGGTGCTCCGCCTCCTTCTGAAGATCAGAGAGTTCCCTAGACGAGCGGGACTTGCCGCCGTAGAGCTTCTTGTTGCTATCCTTCAGCTTCGCGTCCAGGCTGTTCGCCTGCATTTCGTGATCGCGCAGGTCCGCCTCCGTTTGCCGGATGGCCTCCTCGCAATCGGCCACGCTCGCCCGCGCCGCGAGCAGCTCCTCG
>JAJZQK010000517.1 GCA_021847625.1 Chloroflexota bacterium | reverse complement strand
GCTCCCATTCGGCGGTCGCTCTTGATGCACTTCCATGGTACAGCTCGCGCCCGCCAGGCGTCAACGCGGCCAAGCGGATCCATCGGCCCATGCCCCGCCCGTTGATTTGACCCCTCGCCGACGTTATAATGGGCGCACACGGAGTGACTTCCAGCTAGCACGTTCTCCCTGCGCGGGGCCGTAGGCCGGCGGGGCGGAAGGCTTGTTGCCCGGAGCCGCCCCGGCCCGGGTCCCTGGGCCCAGTTCTACAGTGAGGTTGACGTATGGACACCAGTACACTTGACGAGGTGCTGGCCGGCTGCAAGAGCGAGCCAAGCGCTTTGATGGAGGTGCTGCGACGCGTTCAGGATAAGCTCGGCTACCTGCCCGAGGAGGCCATCGAGCGCGTTGCCAAGCACCTGCGGATGTCGCCTACCGAGGTCTACGGGGTGGCAACCTTTTATTCCCACTTCCGGCTTACCCCCCGCGGGCGCTACCTGGTGCGTGTCTGCCGCGGCACGGCCTGCCACGTGCGCGGCGGCCCCAAGATCCGCCATTTGGTCGAACAGGAGCTCGGGCTGGCGCCGGGCGAGACGGGCGAGGACATGCTCTTCAGCTACGAGACGGTGGCCTGTGTCGGCGCCTGCGCCCTGGCACCGACGATGGTAGTCGAGGACGTCGTCTACGGCGAGATGACCCCCGAGCGGGTGAAGGAGGTCCTGAGGGGGCTGCGGGGGGGTAGCCAATGAGCATGGAGCCCGGCGAGACCAAGATCCCCAGGCGTATCCGCATCTGCCACAGCAGCGGCTGTACCAACTCTCGTTCCCCATCCCTATTCGCCAACCTCCAAGAAGAGCTGACCAAGGCTGGTCTCGGTGAGGCCGTCGCCGTCGAGCGGACCGGTTGCCACGGCTTCTGCCAGAACGGGCCGATAGTCATCGTCGACCCCGAGGGCATCCTTTACACGCGCGTGAAGCCCGACGACGCGGCGGAGATCGTGCGCGAGCATCTGGTGGGCGGCACCCTCGTCGAGCGCCTCCTGTTCAAGGACCCTGCCACGGGCAAGCGTGTCCCGCGCTACGACGACGTGGCCTTCTTCCACCGTCAGCAGCGCCGGGTGCTGGCCCGTTGCGGGCACATTGACCCGGATAGCCTCGACGACTACCGGGAAACCGGCGGCTACAGGGCCCTGCGCCGGGCCTTGTTGGAGATGCAGCCGGCGGAGGTCATCGCCGAGGTGAAGGCGGCCGGCCTGCGCGGGCGGGGCGGCGCCGGGTTCCCGACGGCGAGCAAATGGGCCATCTGCCACGACATGCCCGGCGAGGAGAAGTACGTCGTCGCCAACGGCTACGAGAGCGACCCCGGTGCCTCCGTGGATCGCTCGCTGATGGAGGGCGACCCGCACGCCGTGTTGGAAGGGCTGTTGCTCGCCGCCTACGCGGTCGGCGCCAAGCAAGCCTACCTGTACGTCCAGGCCGACTACAAGTTGGCCGTCAAGCGCCTGCGGGCGGCGCTCGCGCAGGCGGAGGAGGCGGGCTACGTCGGCGACAGCATCCTGGATTCCGGCTTTACCTGCCACGTCAGCCTGATCGAGGCGACGGGCGCCTTCCTCTGCGGCCACGAGCCGGCCCTGCTGGCCTTTGTCGAAGCCAAGCGGGGGATGCCCCGGGCCCGGCCTCCCTACCCTGCCAAGAGCGGCATCTGGGGGCGGCCGACGATCGTGAACAACGTGGAGACCCTGGCGAACGTGCCGTTGATCATCGCCAGGGGGCCGGAGGCGTACGCCGCGGTGGGTACGGCCGGCAGCCCCGGCACCAAGATGTTCGCCCTCACCGGCAAGGTCAACAACGTGGGTGCGGTCGAGGTGCCGATGGGCACGACCTGGCGCGAGCTCGTCTTCGAGATCGGCGGCGGCGTCACCGGCGGCCGGGCCTTCAAGGGGGTTGTCACCGGTGGGCCCACCGGTGGCATGCTGCCCGCTTCGTTCCTGGATATGAAGGTGGACTACGACGCCCTGGCGGAGGCCGGCTCGATGATGGGCTCCGGAGGCGTCGTCGTGATGGACGAGGCGACCTGCGCCGTCGATATGGCGAAGTTCTTCCTGTCCTTGGTCCACGCCGAGTCCTGTGGCAAGTGCGTCCCCTGCCGCCTAGGCACCAGGCAGATGCTGGACATTCTCACCGACATCACCGAGGGGCGGGGCCGGCCGGAGGACCTCGACCTGCTGCAGGAGCTGGGCGAGGGCATCAAGGCCGGCTCGCTGTGCGGCCTGGGCCAGACCGCGCCCAACCCCGTGCTCACGGGCCTGCGCTACTTCCGCGAGGAGTACGAGGCCCACGTCTACGACAAGGTCTGCCCGGCCGGGGCCTGCCAGGCCCTCTTCGTGGCGCCGTGCGAGAACACCTGCCCTCTGCACCAGGACGTGCCGCTCTACTTGAACCTGGTGGCGCAGGGGAAGGTTGAGGAGGCGCTGGCGGTCATCCACGAGACGAACCCCTTCCCCTCCATCTGCGGGCGGATCTGCGACCACCGGTGCGAGACTCGCTGCCGGCGGGCGGACGTCGACGAGGCGGTTTCTGTGCGCAACGTGAAGCGCTTCGCGTCCGACTACGCCTCGCTGAGCGTTGGCGAGGAGTGGACGCCGCCGCCGCTGGAGGAGCCGAAGGAAGAGAAGTTGGCGATCATCGGCGCCGGGCCGGCGGGACTGGCCGGCGCCTTCCGGCTGGCCCGCCGCGGCTACAAGGTGACGGTCTTCGAGGCCCTGCCGGTGGTGGGGGGCATGGCGATGGTGGGCATCCCCGAGTATCGTCTGCCCAAAGCGGTGCTAAACCGCGACATCGAAATGGTGAAGCGCCTGGGGGTGGAGATCAGACTGAACACCGCCATGGGCCGCGACTTCAGCCTGGACGACCTACGGCGCGAGGGCTACGTGGCAGTGCTATTGGCCACCGGCGCCCATAAGAGCCAGAGCATGCGTATCCCCGGCGAGGACCTCACGGGCGTGCTGGGGGCGATCCACTTCCTGCGCGAGTACGGCCTGGGCCAGGAGGTGCACGTCGGGCGGCGGGTGGCCGTCGTCGGCGGCGGCAGCGTGGCGATGGACGCCGCGCGCACGGCCCTGCGCTGCGGCGCCGAGGAGGCGCACGTCTTCTACCGTAGGGACCGGCGGGACATGCCGGCACCCGAGGAGGAGATTGAAGATGCCGAGGCCGAGGGCGTGCACGTGCACGTGCTGACCTCGCCCACGCGGGTCGTCGGCAGCGACGGCAAGGTGACCGGCCTGGAGTGCCAGCGGATGGAGCTGGGCGCCTACGACGACAGCGGTCGGCGCCGGCCGGTGGCCATCGCCGGGTCGGAGTTCGTCTTCGAGTGCGACACGGTGATCGGCGCCATCGGCCAGGCCGTGCACACGGACTTCCTGCCGGAAGGGGACGGCTGGCGGACGCGGCGCGGCGCCATCGCCGCCGATCGCCGATCTTATGCGACGGCGACGCCGGGCGTGTTCGCGGCCGGCGATGCCGTCACGGGCCCCGTGACCCTCGTGCGGGCCATCGCCGGGGTCATGCAGGCGGCTGACGCCATCGTCGCCTTCGTCAAGGGCGAGCCCCTGGC
>JAJZQK010000007.1 GCA_021847625.1 Chloroflexota bacterium | reverse complement strand
TGCCGGTGGTGGCCAGGGCGTGGTCGAGCTTGGCCACGGACTTGAGCACCGCCGTCGGCCCGTTGGCGTCGCTGCCCGCCGTGGGCGAGACGTTATCGGCCAGCGGCTCGCTTGCCCGCCGGCCGTCCGGCGTCGCCCCCACCCGCTGCCCGTAGGGGACGTTCGCCGTCAGCGACTGGAATGTCGCCGAGTAATAGCCGCCCCGCGCCGGCTTGTACTGGGATATCTCCCGGCAGAAGTCGCGGAAGACCTGCTTGGCCAGGCTATCCACGTAATCGTCGTCGTTCCCGTACTTCGGCGCCCGGTTGAGGAGCATCTGGCGAATCTCCTCGCCGCGAGGGCCGGCGAAGTTGCTGCGCATCGCCTCCAGCACCTCGGCGCCGGTCAGTTGCTTCTCCTCGAAGACCAGCCTCTTGAGCGCCGCCAGGGCGTTCGCCACGTTCGCCAGCCCCATACCCAGGCTCATGATGTGGTTGTAGTTGGGCCCGCCGCCCTGCGAGACATCCTTGCCCACCGCCAAGCGGTAATCCACCACTGCGGAGAGGAAGGGTGTCGGCGAGAGCTTGGCGTAGGTATAGCAGGTGATCGAATCGAGCACCGGCACGAGGCGCAGATGGGCGACCATCTGGGCCCGGAAGGCGGCCACGACCTCGTCGAAGGTGCGATAAGTGGAGAGGTCACCGCCGGTCGGGGCGAAGGAGATGCCGGTGTTGGGGTTGCTGCCGCCGTAGAGGGCCAGCTCCAGGAACTTCAGCAGGTTGACGTGGCTGAGGCCGCCCGTCGCCGTGTTGAACTTGCCCCCCACCTGCAGCTCGCTGCAGCCCATCACCACCCAATCACGCGCGTCCTCCAGGCTCACCCCCACGCTCATCAGCGAGGGTATCGCCACCTCGTCGCTGAAGAAGCCGGGCATGCCCCCGCCGTGGCGCACCACGCAGCGCGCCGCCGCCTGCAGGAACTCCTCCGGCGTGCCGTCGTGCACGCGCACCACCGTCGTCGGCTGGGGCAACTTGAGGTTGCCCGTCGCCTCCAGGCAGACGTACGACATCTCGTTCGTGGCGTCGAGCCCTTCGCGGGTTTGGCCGCCGAGGGTGATCGTCTGGAAGAGCGGATAGCCGCTGAGGTTGCGGGTGAGGCCCCACTCGCGGATCTTGTTCAGCTCGCCGCACTTGAGCAGAAAGCACTCGACCAGCTCCCCGGCCTGCTCCCTGCTGATGAGGCCGGCGGCGAGGTCCGCCTCGTAGTAGGGGTACAGGTACTGGTCGAGCCGGCCGGGGCCGATGGAGTGGCCGTCGGCCTCGATATGGATGAGCAGGTGCACGAACCAGTAGATCTGGAGCGCCTCCCAGAGGTTGCGGGCGGGTTGGGCCGGCACCCGGCGGCAGACCTCGGCGATCTTCTCCAATTCGCCCCGGCGCACCGCGTTCGTCTCCCCCGCCGCCTGCTGCTCCGCCAGCTGGGCGTAGCGTTCGGCGAAGTCGACGACCGCCTCCAGGGCGATGACGACGCTTTCGTAGAAGAGCTTCTTCTCGAGGTTCTCCGGCTTGGCGAGGTCGAGCCCCGCCATCAGTCCCTTGGCCTCGGCGAGGATGCCGCCCAGGCCGACTCGCATCACGCGGTCGTAGGCGGCGACCAGGTGCCCGTCGCCGCCGTTCGTGCGGCTGAGGTTGGAGACCGCCTCGTCGAGGATGAAGGCATCGAAGTCGAAAGCCGGCAGGGCCTCCTCCGGCAGCGCGTGGCGCGTGAGCGACTTCACGAGGTCGTTGTGCGTCTGGCCCCGCCAGTAGGCGATGACCTCCCGCAGCGCCGCCTTGGCCTCGTCGCTCACCAGGAAGCGGTCGACCGGGCGCGAGGCCAGGTCGTCCATCTCCCGGTCCAGCCAATCGACGGCGTACTCGGGGAAGAACGGCGCCGAGCGTGGCTTGGCGGCCTGGTTGCCCACGATGAGCTCGCCCGGGCGGATGTAGATGCTCATCTCCCGCAGCACCTTGGCGAAGGCGCGGGCGCGGCGAATGGGGATGGGCTCGCCCTCCGTTTCCCGCCAGGATGCGGTGAAAAGCCTCGCTCGCTCGGGGCACAGTTCGGGTTCTATCGCCAGCAGCGTGTCCTTCAGTTGCTCGGTTCGCGCGGTCACGGTCCGCCTCCTTCTCGTTCCAACGCAGTCTGTAAGACAATTGTAGTCAGCCCAGCGAGGGCGGTCAACCTCTCCTTGATGCTGGGCAGCCAACTGACACTTGCTCGTCCTACGGCCACGGGCTATAATGGTAGGTGCAGGAGGGACTTCCGTGCCTTGAAAGAGGAAGCGAGGTGTACCTTGACACGCGTTGAAGTGTCGACCGTGATCGATGCGCCCCCTAGGGTGGTGTACGACTACGTAGACGACCACGATTACTACCCTCAGTATTGGCATGGGTTCAAGAACTTCGAGGCCACCAGCAAACGCCATGAGGTGGGAACCCGCCTCAAGATGGAAGGTATGGCCCTCGGCATTCGCCTCCCCATGGAGCTGGAGACGACGGAGGTCGTCCCCGAACACAGGATCGCTTTCCGCTTTATCTCCGGCATGAAGGGTCAGGGAGAATGGACCTTCATGCCGGCAGGTGTGGGCACGAAGGTAACCTGTATTACCGACTACGAGTTGCCGATGGGTGTTCTCGGGCAGATCGCGGACCGGGCCGTGGTGGAACGCGACATCCGCGCGAACTTGGAGAAGACCCTGGCGAGTCTACAGCAGAAAGCCGAAGCAAGGTAGTCCACCGTCTTGATCGGGCGATGGGTCGTTGGCCGGGTTCCCTCCTGCGCCGCTTGCCGCGGTTCCCTCCTTCCCCCGCGCCTTGTTGCCAAGCCTTATGCTCGAATGCCACAGAGGCCATCCGTCCTTTTCGGGCAGATCCGTAGAGGCGAACGGCCCGGTGCTGGCAATTGACGAGGCCGCCGGCCGGCATCAGTAGCGCTGGACGACGACGAGGCTGACGAGGATCAGCAGGGCGCCGAGGAGGGTGGGGAGGGTGGCCACCTCGCCCAGCAGCAGGGCGCCGAAGACGACGGCCACCGGCGGCTCGAGGTACACCCAGACGGCGACCTTGCTTGCCTCCAGCCTGCTGAGGGCGTAGTTGTAGAAGAAGTAGGCCAGCACCGAGCTGGCGAGGCCCAGGTACAGCACCGCCAGCCACTGCCCGCCGTCGAGGGCGCCGACCACCGACCAGTCGTCGCTGGGCAGCGAGATGGCCAGCAGGCCGGCCGTGCCGGTCAGCATCAGCCCGGCCGTCGTCGCGAGCGGCGAGTAGCGGTCGCGCAGCCCCCGCACCCACGACGTGTAGACCGCGAAGCAGAAGGCGTTCGCCACCAGGCAGGCCGCGCCGAGCAGGAAGCCGCTCTCCAGGGCCAGGTCCAGCCCGCGCTGGCCGGCGATCACCGCCACGCCGACGGCCCCCACCGCCAAGGCCAGCACCCGTGCCCGGCCCAACCGCTCGCCGAGCGTCAACGCCGAGATGACGAGCGTAGCGAGGGGAATGAGCCCCACCACCAGCACGGCGGAGATGCCGGCGTTCGTGAGCTGTACTCCCGTGTACTGGAGCCAGAAGTAGATGGATATGCCGAGCTGGCCGAGCAGCAGGAAGCGCGGCAGGTCGGCCACGCCCAAGCCCCGGCCGCGCCGCTGCTCGCTGTAGAGGAGGGGCAGGAAGACGGCCGAAGCGACCAGGAAGCGCAGCGTCGCCACCAGGGTCGGCGTGAGGACCGTCGCCCCCGGTGCCGTCGGCGCCAGCAGCAGCCGCGCGGCCACAAACGACCCGCCCCAGGCGCCGACGGCGAAGAGAAGCATCAAATAGACCGCGTACCGCGGCACGCCCCGGGAGGGTCGCCGTGAAGATGCAGAGAAGGTATTGTCGGCCAAGTGAGTCAAAATGGAGGCCCTAACCTTCCGGCACCGCTTGCCGGGTGCCCCTTGTGCCCACCAGCAGCACCACCAGCGCCAGCAGGGCGACGCCGGCCGCGGCCGCGTACATGGCCGGATAGCCCGCCGCCTGCGCCACGAAGCCGCCGACCAGGGCTCCCCCGCCGATGCCCAGGTCCATGGCCGTGGAGAACGTGCCCATCGCCGCGCCCCGCCGCCAGGCCGGCGCCCGGTCCACGACCATCGCCATGATCGCCGGCTGGACGGCGGCGAAGGACAGGCCGTAGAGCACGGCCACGCCCAGGAAGGTGGGCAGCGCTGTCGCCGTGGATAGCAACAAGAGGCCCACCGCCGCCAGCACCAAGCCGGGGGCGATGACCGCCGGGCGCCCGTAACGGTCGGAGAGCTGGCCCGTCAGCCCGCGGGCGATGATGAGCACGATGGCGTAGACGGTGAAGAAGATGCCCGGGTTCTCGATGCCCTGTTTGTCGGCGAAGACCGACAGGAATGTGACGATCGTGCCGTACGTCACCGACATCAGCACCAGCACCGCCGACGGGAAGAGGGCCGTCCGCTCGATGAGGTCCCCACCCCCAAGGCTGCGCGCAGCAGGGCTTCCCGCCAAGGATGGGCCTTGGGGTCGGGATTGCGGGCCGCTCGCCCCCGGCGAAGGCGCCCCGGGGTTGTTATGGCGTGCCTCACGGACCGGCAGCACGAGAAGCGTCGCCAGCACGCCGATGGCCGCCGAGGTGAAGAAGAGGGTCGAGAAGCCATAGTTGTTAAGCAGCAGGAAGCCGAAGGCCGGGCCCACGGCCATCGCCAGGTTGTTGAACATGCCGAAATAGCCCATGGCCTCCCCCCGCCGGGTGGGGGGCGCGATGTCGGCCACGAGGGCGCTGGTCGCCGTGCCGCCGGCCGCCCAGCCGACACCGTGGAAGACGCGCAGCCCGAGCAAGAGCGGCACCGTCCGCGCCAGGCCGTAGGTGCCCGAGGCCAGGGCCAGAATAGCGTTGCCGATCAGGATGAAGATGCGTTTGCCGTAGCTGTCGGCGGCCCGGCCGATGAACGGCCGCAAGAACACGGTAGTAAGGCTGAACACCGCGATGATGAGGCCCACTTCCGATTCGCTGCCGCCAATGTTTACGATGTACACTGGCAGCGTCGCCAGTAGCAGATAGAAGCTGCCGAAGGCAGTCAGCGTAATGAAGCAGGCCAGGAGGAAGTTACGCGTGAAGAGCTTCTCTCTGCCCTGGTGAGCGCCGTCGGCCGCCTTACTAGGATATTGTGCCATTCCCTCGTCTTTCCCCGTCGCTCGTGTCGCGAATTGTGACCGTCGTCACGCAGTGGGGGTCGGATCAAACCGCAGAGGACAGGAGGATGCCCGATTCCTTCCACGTTCTCCGCGGTCTCCCCGGTGAAAACCCGTCCACGGAGGATTACATGTTAACAGTGTAAACCACCCCGCGCAACGAGGCGAGGACGCACGGTTATCCTAAGTATGTGTACAGAGCAACGGCTAATTCGGTACAAGGTCTAGAGAACACGAGTATGGTATTACTATCTGCACTGGCAGTGATGGTAGTGATCCATAAGACTCAGGGGCTGTGAGATATGAGTTCCGTTGTGCTGTCTTCTTTTATAGGAAGACCACCAAGCGGGTAGATGTCCGTGGCATCATGGAAGATCTGGCCAGTCTCTAAGCATAGCCTGGCACCAGCCGTACCCACAACAGCCAAAGGGCAACCTCCCGGCGATGTGCAGCAACAAGGGCGCGTACCACAACTATTCTATTCTCTGGCCCCAATCAGTAATCCCGCCGGTGGGGGTCGAGGGCCGTGCACGCGGCGTCGGCGACCAAATTCAGCCCCAGGAGCAAGGTGACCAGCGCGAGGCCGGGGAACACGCCGTACCAGGGCGCCTCGGCCAGGAAACGGCGGGCCGTGCTCCCCGTGCGTACTACTTATCCAGCCAGCACTTCTCCATCCATGTGTAGTTGCCTATTCCGTAGCCGAACCCTTTCACATAGGGAGCCAGAGCCCACGTGCGCTTCTGGGGCGATACGGTCATCATAAAGGACTCGTCCAAGATTACCCGGGTCAAATCCTTGTAGATGGACTTGGCCTTGGCAGGGTCTACGGCAACTGAGGCGGCCTTTACCAAATTCGCGTAGTCCTCGGATTCGAAATACGAGGTGTTTCGGCCTACTCGCCATGGGAACGCTAGCGTGCACATCGTGCTAGGATTCATATGCGAGAAACCAAACTGCCCGGTCCAGAGGCTTTCGAACTTACGATTGACGTTCTTATCGCGCCACGCTGTTCTTTCAAGCATGTCGATTTTGGCCGTGATGCCAATCTTGACGAGATCGGCTTGCAGAATTTCGGACAGCTTCAGCCAATTGGGCGAAATGCCTGAGCTTGTGCCAATGGTGACTCGAAGGTCACTAGCCCCAGATTCCTGCACTAGCTGTTTGGCCTTGTCGAGATCGTATTTGTAAGCTCCCGCCTGGCCGGCATCGTATGCCGGAGAGTTCTTGGGCCACGGAATTGCTTGCGCTTCGCCAACGCCAAACAGCGCCGTGTCTACAAATCGCTGCCGGTCGATCGCGTAGTTGATGGCCTGTCGCACCTTTTTGTTGTTTGTCGGAGGGTTGGTCACCACTGCACCGACGTAGTAGAAATCGCTCCAGAACTCGCTTATAACCACGGGGAACTTCTTGCCATCACGCAAGCGAACGAGATCAACGTCTGCCGGCTGCTCAGCGATATCAATCGCGCCAGACTCAAGGCTGATTATCATAGCGCTGACATCTTTATTAAACAGGATCTCTAGACGGTCAACATAGGGCTGCCCGGATACCCAGTAATCGGCATTCCGTTCAAAGACCACTTTCTCACCAGGTCGCCATTCTACCCACTTGAACGGCCCAGTGCCTATGCCCGCCTTGAATTGCTCGTCATCTACATTCTCTTTATCAACTATGTATAGCGTCTCGAGCATATCCCAGATCGCGGGGTTAGGCTCTGCGAATTTGAGCGTGATAGTGTACGGGTCGGGCACCACTATGTCCTTGACCTTCTCAGCGCCGAACCGCATCTGCGACGCTGTTTCCGGCTTGCGTACCCGCTCGATGTTGAACTTGAAGTCCTCGGCTGTGAGGTCCCGGCCTGTATGGAACTTAACGCCCTTACGTACATTGAGACTCAGGCTGAGATTGTCGTCACTCAACTTCCACGATTCCGCCAGCCAGGGCTGCGGCTTAAGGTTCTCATCGAATCGGATGGGTGTATCCCACGCGAGGTTCACCATGCAGTACTGATCTGCCCCGAGAGGATGAGGGTCCTTACCTCGGATATCGCCCATCTTGCCATAGCGGAGCGTTCCGCCCTTCTTGGGCTGCGCGGCGGCCGGCTGGCTCGTCGGGGCGGGCACGGGGGCGGCTGCCGTCCCAGCCGGCGGCGGCGCTTGGGTTGCGGCCGGTTTGGCCGCGGGCGCCTGCGTAGCAGGCGCTTGCGTGGGGGGAGGAGACTGAATTGGCGCGCAGGCGCCGAGGGTGATAGCTAACAGGGAAGCGCTGCCCAATCCCTTGAGCACTTGCCGGCGGCTGAGACGTCGATTCACGACGATACTCACGTTGGTTCCCTCCTTTTACTTCCTAACACGCACTTTTGCTAGAACGCGCTATGAACAGACCTCGGCGCGCCTATTCGCCCCACTTGGCGTTGGCGCCGCCGTCGATGGAGAAGATCGAGCCGGTCACGTATTCGGATTCGTCGGAAGCCAGATAGGTACAGAAGTGGCCGATGTGTTCCGGTTGGCCGGGCGGGGTGATGTGGCGCTTCAACGTCTTGGCGAAGCCCACCGCGTCCTCTTCGAGGTCCTGGTTGCGCTCCACGCGCACCAACCCCGGGCAGATGCAGTTCACCCGCACCTTGTCGGGTGCGTAGCCCACCGCCATCGAGCGGGTCAGCGCCACCAGGCAGCCCTTCATCATCGAGTAGGCGTCCCAACCCGTGCCGCGCAGGGCGTGGATCGAGGCGACGTTGATGACCGAGCCGTGGCCGCTCTTGATGAGGTACGGCATCACGTACTTGGACACCAGGCAGGCGCCCCGCAGATTGGTGGCGTACAGCTCGTCCCAGAGGTCCTCGGGGGTGTCGGCGATGGAGCCGTCCTCCTCGCGCGAGCGGGCGGCGGGGGCGGCGTTGTTGACCAGAATGTCCAGGCCGCCGTAGGTTTCGCCCACGAACCGGGCCAGCTGCGCCACGTCTTCCTGGCTGGTGAGGTCGGCCCGGCAATAGGTCGCCTGGCCGCCCGCGGCCACTATCTCGTCCGCGGCACGGCAGCCCCATTCCTCGCGCCGGCCGGTCAGCACCACCTTGGCCCCCTCCTGCGCGAAGACCTTCGCCACGCCCTTGCCGATGCCGGACGTCGAACCGGTGACGAGGGCAATCCTACCTTCAAGTCGCTTGCTCATCTTATCCTCCCTCGCCACTATACCGCCGGCATGTCGGGCAGCCGCAGCCGCCCGCGGGCGTAGACCCCGCCGTCGATGGTGAATATCTCGCCGGTGGTGTAGGCCGCCTCGTCGGAGGCCAGGTAGACGGCGATCCAGGCGATGTCCTGCGGCCGGCCGACGCGGGTGAGGCTCTGCAGCCGGGCCAGCTGCTCCATCTTCGGGTCGGAGGCGTACAGCTGCTCGGTGCGTTCCACGATCACGGCGCCGGGGCAGATGGCGTTGACCCGCACGTTGTGCTTGCCCCCGTTCACCGCCATGGAGCGGGTAAGGCTGATCAGACCGCCCTTGATCATCGAGTAGGCGTCCCACCCGCTGCCGCGCAGGCCCTGGATGGAGGACATATGGATGATGGACCCCTTGCCGCTCTTGATGAGGTACGGCATGAGGTACTTGCAGCAGAGGCAGGCCCCGCGCAGGCCGGTGCGCCACATCTCGTCCCAGAGTTCCGGCGACGTGTCGCCGATGCGCCCGTCGGCCTCGCGCGCCAGGCCGGCCGGCGCCGCGTTGTTGACCAGTATGTCGAGCCCGCCGTAGTTCTCGCCCACGAACCGGCTGAGCGCCAGCACTTCGTCGCGGGAAGAAACGTCAACCGCGTAGTAGGCGCCCTCGCCGCCCTCGGCCTTTAGCTGACTAACCACCTCTTCACCCAGTTGGCGGCGCCGGCCGGTCACCACGACCTTCGCGCCCTGGCGGCCGAACTCGAGGGCAATCGCCTTGCCAATGCCCGAGGTCGAGCCCGTTACGAGGGCGATCTTGCCCTCCAGTCTACCACTCACTCTTTTTACCCTCGCTGTCCGATTTGGAAACCGATTACTGCCCTCACCTCAACCAGTATAGGATGCGCCGGGCGCTAAGTCAATGGACTCATAAGGGTCTTTTCGCCAGGGCATCGGGTAGCCGGCCGACCGTTGTCAGAGCGTCTTGCACCACGGCGCCACCACTTGTGATCGGGCGGCCGGGGCGATATTATGTTGTGGTAGCAGGCGCTGGACTCTCTGTTCTCCCTTCCATTTGCCTTCGTCGAGGGGCATGAGATCTACGAGCGGGCCTGGCGCATCGCGCAGGACCTTCGCCTGACGACGCTGTACGACGCCGCCTATTTAGCCGTGGCCGACCTGCGGAGAGCGGTCTTCTGGACGGCCGACGAGGAACTCTTTGCCAAGGCTACCGCTCTCACCTATGTCAGGCTACTAGGCCAGTAAGACAGGGGCCGCCGGCCCCTACGATAGCAGGTAGGCCCGACTTTGGTCGGCGGACAAGAACTGCGAATAGAACTATGGAGGTTCTCTCACTTGGCAGACAAAGGCTATTTCTACAGGGTAGCCGAGGCAACCGGCACCCGGTTCTGGATCAACAACCCTACCGGCAGCGAGGCCGAGCAGGCCATCGCCGCCGGAGCGATCGGCTGCACGACCAACCCCGCCTACTGCGCCACGCTTCTGGAGCGGGAGCCGGCGTTCCTGCGGGGCGTGATAGACGAGGTCCTAACCACGGAGACGGACGCCGACGCGGCGGCCGAACGGACGTACCAGCGGGCCGTCCTGCGCATAGCCGGCTTGTTCAGGCCGCTCTACGACCAAAGCAAGGGGCGAGTGGGCTACGCGATCATCCAGGGCGACCCTCGCCACGACTCCGACCCCTCGTTCATCATCGCCGAGGCCCTCCGCAACCGGGCCGTGGCCGCGAACATCATGGCCAAGGTGCCGGCCAACGTGGCGGGCGCGGAGGAGATCGATACCATGGTAGCGCACGACGTGCCCATGTGCGTGACGGAGGTGCTCGGCGTGGGCCAGGCCGCCTACATCTGGGAGGCCTACGGCAAAGCCGTCGCCAAGCACGGCAAGCAGCCCGTGTTTTATGTCACCCACATCACGGGTATCCTCGACCGCTATCTGGCGAAGGTGGCGAGCGAGCAGGGGGTCGCCATCGCCCCCGACGTCCTCGGGCAGGCAGGGTACGCCGTGGCCCGCGAGGAGTACCGGCTGTACAGGGAGCGGGGCTACCTGGGGGCGATGATGATCGGCGGCGCGCTGGACCCGACCTACTTCACCCGCATGGTCGGCGCCGACATGCACGTCACCATCGATTGGAGTTCAGCGGCCGCGCTGCTGGCCGCGGATGGGCCCGTCGAGCGCGAGTTCGAGAAGCCGCTGCCCGCGGGCCTCGTCGGCGAGCTGTCCGAGAAGCTGGCCGACTTCCGGCGCTCCTACGACGTCGATGCGCTGCCACCCGCCCAGTTCGCGGACTATGGCCCGCTCGCCTTCTTCAGGGGTATGTTCCTTCAGCGCTACGGGCTCCTGGTCGAAGAGCTCAAGCAGCGTATCGTCTCGCGCTGACGCGTGCCGACCAACGTGAACTGGCCTGTGGGAATGGCGGTTGCCGCCGGGGTGCTCGCTACCGCCAGGGGCAATGCAGGCTCTGCTGGCACCCCTGTCATACCCGCGCAAGCGGGGATCCACTCTTTCGTATGGCAAGGCGCCGGATGGATTCCCGCTTCCGCGGGAATGACCGGAACCTACCGGCCACCGGCGACGGATGAAAATGGCCTGGCGACGGTCCGCCTGCTACGGTAGGGGCCGGCGGCTCTGCCGGCCCAGGGGCGGACAGAGGCCGTCCGCCCCTACGGGTTAGTGGGCAGCACCGGGTGCCGTGCCCGCAGCTGGTTGGCGCCCCATCTTCAGGGGAATGACCGGAACCTACCGGCCACCGGCGTTGGATGACGATGTCCGCTGCAGGGGCCGGGTTTCCCGGCCCACGGGCACGGTGACCGCGCCCCTACAACCCGGCGGCAAACGCTTTCGGGGGAATGACGGCAAGGCGGCAGCTAGACTCCGCCATCGGCCGGCTGTGCAGCAAGGATAAGGCAGGATTACTTAGCGGAGCCTGCTATGCAGGCCCGCCAGTTCTGCCGTCCCTCTACGCCCCGCCCTCGGCGCGCTGGCGGAGGCCCAGGAGCATCTGGCGTTCCATCAGGAACTCGACCGGCTCCAGCAAGGGGCCGATGAGGTAGGCCAGCGGTACCCCCGAGCGCAGGTAGTCGTAGCGGGCCCGCCAGCGCACGAGCAGACGCGTGCCGCCCTCCGGCGTGAGCGTCAGCACGAAGGCCCAGGTGGAAGCCATCCCTACCTGGCGGAAGTGATCGTTGAGGGCGCCGGGACCGTTGCGGCCGTCGGTGAAGAGGAGCAGCAGGGCGTTCGGCTCGACGGCGATCACGCTGTAGCCGTTGCCCTCGGGCTCCACGGCGATTATGTCGCCGACCTTCAGCGTTTGCAGGTCCTCGACAACGTGGTCGGCGCTCCGGATGCCCAGACCGACGGCGTTTTCCAGCCAGTCGTAGGAATAGAAGCCTCCCCGCCCCTGGCCGATCTGCACCAGCCACGGCCAGACGCTCTCCGGGCTCGCCGCGATGGTCAGCGCCCGCGTGCTGCTGTAGTTGGGGTTGTCGACCAGGTCGTCGCCGGGCAACGGCCGGGCGACCTCCTCGTCGGTGGCGCCCCAGCGCCGGTGCCAGGGCCGGAAGGCGGCCCGATAGGCCACCACCCCTGCCACCGCCAGCGCGAACCCCGCCAGGGGGAACCGCCCTCGCCCGGACGGTTTGCGACCGCCGCTAGCCGGCAGCAAGCCGGACCTCACGTTGGGATTGGCCATCTTCTCCTCCCTTGGTTTTCACCGCGTGCCCGAGCAAGCCGCGCGCTCGCCCGACCAAATTATAGGCCGCCACCCATGCCGGCGCAAACAGACTCACTGGACCGGCATCCTACCATGCTGACAATTGGGGACGGGGCGAGTATACTGAGGGTGAGGCAAGGCAGGCCTTTGCACCCGGCACGTAATCTGTGCTGCCGCAGGCAGCCGGCCAATCCCCCTCTCCCTTCCAGGGAGAGGGTAGGGGCGAGGGTAGTCACTGCTCTTTTGCGTGATTCACGCCTGCGGGACGCCCCCATCCCTACCCTCTCCTCGATGGGGCTGGGAAGCCAAGGAACAAGAGAACGGGCGGCATGGGGCAAGCGCCTGCCCTACAGGCTGCAATGGCGCCTTTCCGCGGACACGTTGGGCTGGCCACAAGAGCCTGACGCCCGGGCCGGCTGGCGGCCGGCCCCCTCACCCTTGCCCTCTTCCCAAAGGGGCGAGGGAATCCGGAGGAGGATGGAGTTGCGACTAACCGGCTTGCATCTGCTGCTGACCTACCAGTGCCTCTACGAGTGCGACCACTGCTTCGTCTGGGGCAGCCCCCGCCAGAGCGGGACGATGACGCTCGACGACATTCGGGAGATGCTGCGCCAGGCCCACGGCCTGGGCACCGTGCGCTGGATCTACTTCGAGGGCGGGGAACCCTTCCTTTATTATGGTACCCTGCTCAAGGCGGCCACGGAGGCGGCGGACCTCGGCTTCAAGGTCGGCATCGTGTCCAACGCCTACTGGGCCACCTCCCCCGCCGACGCCCGGGAGTATCTGCGCCCGTTCGCCGGCAAGGTGCACGACCTCTCGCTGAGCGCCGACCTGTACCACTTCGACCCACGGGTCAGCCGGCAAGTGGAGTACGCCCGCGCCGCGGCGGCGGAGCTGGACATCCCCAACGACGTGATGAGCGTGGCCCAGCCCGAGCAGACGGGCTGCGCCGAGGCCGTTGGCCAGCTGCCCCCCGGCGAGTCGGCCGTGATGTACCGCGGGCGGGCGGCGGCCGTGCTGGCGCCGCGGGCCCGGCGGTCGCCGTGGGCCGCCTTCGGCGAGTGCCCGCACGAGAAACTGCAGGCGCCCGGCCGCTTCCACGTCGACGCCTTCGGCAACCTGCACGTCTGCCAGGGAATTGTCGCCGGCAACCTCTTCGCGACGCCCCTCGCCACCATCTGCGCCAACTACGACCCCACGCCCCATCCCGTAATCGGCCCCTTGCTGGCCGGCGGCCCGGCGGAGCTGGTCCGTCGCTACGAGTTGGCGCCAGAGCCCGAGTACGCCGACGCCTGCCACCTGTGTTACGAAGCGCGCCGCCAGTTGCGTGACCGCTTCCCCGCAATCCTCGCGCCCGACCAGATGTACGGCGTGGGCGAGGGGTAATCGCGGTTACGTGGTGACCGGGTCTAACCGCAGAGAACGCGGAGGACGGGCAAGGATTAGTATACGTCCTTGTACGAGCCGGTTCGGGCGCCCCAAATCGAAAAAGTCACAAACTCTCAGGCGGGCTTTGTTATGTGAGCCCGGCGCATTCATGCCCGGGCGGCGGTCGTTCCGCAACCGTACTCCGATTGTCAGGCAGGGCTGGGGCCGCTAGGTTCCGGTCATTCCCGCGAAAGCGGGAATCCATCCGGTGCCTTGCCATACGAAAGAGTGGATCCCCGCTTTCGCGGGGATGACAAGGGGTGTCAGGCCTGACTCCCTAGTCCAGCTTCCTGCCGCAGACGCTGCAGGTGCGCTCGTGCTCGCCAACCCGCCGGTTGCCGCAGTACTGGCACTCGTAGTAACCGTCGGCGGCGGGGAGGCGCTTGTGGTGGTTCCGGCGGTAGGCCGCGTCGAACAAACGGTCTTGGATCTGCTCGGCGACCACGAGCAACAGGAAACCCAGCAGTATCGCCGCTCCCAGACCTAGCGACACCGTGACGGCGTTGCCGATGGCTCGCCGGCGACTCTTCCCCCGTCGGGCTCGCGGACGCCGTCCGCCAGGCGGAAGGCCACCTCGCAGAGGGTGTCGAGCGCGTCCGCTACCCGCCGTAGGTCGGCGGGGCTGAGGCGCTCGAGGATGAGGCGGAAGCGCTCTCGCCCCGCCCGCACCAGGCGCTCTGTGAGCAACGCCCCCTCGTCGGTGGGATAGAGCAGCACCACCCGCCGGTCGTGGGCGTCGTCCTGGCGCCGCACGAGGCCCTGGCTGGCCAGACGATCGACGACGCCGGTGAGGGTGGAGAGGGTCATGCCCAAAGTCCGCGCGAGGTTGGTCATGTTGACACCCTGGCCGGCGCCGACCAGGAAGAGGACCTTGAGCTGCGGCATGGTGAGGTCGACGTTCGCCCACTCCCGGCCCCATTCCAGGTGCAGGTTGCGGTTGAAGCGCCGGTCCATTGTCAAAATGCGCTCTATAAGGATGTCGCGTTCCTCGTCCACTCGCCTATCCTCCTCGGCCGCAATTCTTGGCGCTACTCGTAGCGCAGGGCATCTATTGGATTGAGCTGGGATGCCCGCCGCGCCGGGTAGATGCCGAAGAACAAGCCGACGCCCATCGAGAAGCCGACCGCCAGCAGCACCGACTCCAGGCTGACGGTAGCCGGGATGATGCCGCTCAGGTTGACCAGCAGCGCCAGCAGCGCCCCCAGCGCCAGGCCCAGCACGCCCCCCAGCAGACTGATCGCCAGCGCCTCCACCACAAACTGCATCAGGATGTCCCTGCTGCGGGCGCCGACGGCCTTGCGCAGACCGATCTCCTTCGTCCGCTCCGTTACGCTGACGAGCATGATGTTCATGATGCCGATGCCGCCGACGACGAGCGAGATGCCGGCGATGGCCGCCAGAAACGCCGTGAGCAGCGACGTGATGTTGTTCAGCACGCTCAGGAACGACTCCTGGTTCACGATCAGGAAGTCGTCTCCCGTGCCGTCAGCCTTCAGGTGGTGGCGCTCGCGCAGGAGGATGGCGATACGATCCTGGATGGCGGGGATGTCGGCGCTGTTCTTGGCGGAGAGCAGGATGCTTCCTACCTTGTAACTGTTGCCATCCGGCGTGCGGGCCCCGAACAGCCTCTGCTGGGCAAAGGAAATCGGCACGAAGGCCTGGTGGTCGGTGGAGCCAAGGCCGCCGCCCCCCTTCTCGATCAGGACGCCGACCACCCGCACCGCCTGGTTCTTCATCCGCACGGTCTGCCCCACGGCCTGGCCGCTGCCGAAAAGGTCCTTGGCGAGGCTGTTCCCCAACACGACGACGGGCTCAGCGGCGCGGTCCTGCGCCTCGTCGAAGAGCGTGCCACTGGCCGGCCGCAGGTCGTTGAGGGAAAAGTGATCCGGCGTCGTGCCGATGACCTGGGCCGACTTGTCGGCCGCCGCTGCCACGATCTGAGCGCTGCCGGTGAACTGGGGGGCGACGCCGTTCAGGGGCAAACCAAGCGCACTAATCGCCCTCGCATCGTCCACCGTCAGCGTCTCGGGCATGCTGGTCATCCCCGGCCCGCCCCCTCTGGGCACGGCGGGCGAGACGAATATCAGATTGGTGCCGATGCTCTCGATCTCGCCCGTCACCGAGGCGGTCGCCCCGCTGCCAAGCGCCATCAGCGACACCACGGAGGCGACGCCGATGATGACGCCCAGCATCGTCAGCAGGGCACGACCCTTGTTGGCCAGCAGGCTCTCGAAAGACTCCCGCACCACTTCCCACAGGCTCATGCCGCCCACGGAGTCGGCGCCCAGCGGCGCCAGCACCGCCGCCGAACCGGCCGAGTCGCGGGAATCTTGCGGCGCGGGATTGGCAATGGTTGGCTTCATCGTGCCCCCTCCCGTGCGCGCTCCCCGGCGCCTGCGCGCCGCATCGGCGCATCGCCAATCACGAGGCCGTCGCGCAGCGTCAGCACCCGACCGGCGTAGGCGGCCACCTCCGGCTCGTGCGTCACGAGAATGACCGTCAGCCCCTGGTCGCGGTTCAGCGCCTGGAGGATGCCCATAATCTCCTCGCTGGTCTTCGTATCCAGCGCCCCCGTCGGCTCGTCGGCGAGGATGACGGCCGGGCTGCCCACCAGCGCCCGCGCGATGGCCACCCGCTGCTGCTGGCCGCCGCTCAGCTCGCGGGGGCGGTGGTGCATGCGGTCGGCCATACCCAACATCCGCAGGGCCGTTTCCGCCCGCTCCCGGCGTTTACCAGCCGATATGCCCCGATAGATCAGCGGCATCTCCACGTTACGGAGCGCCGTCTGCCGGGGCAACAGGTTGTACTGCTGGAACACGAAGCCGAGCTTGGTGCTGCGGATCAAGGCCAGGTCATCGCCCGTCAGACGCTGGGTCTCGACGCCGTCCAGCCGGTAGACGCCGCTGGTGGGCGTGTCCAGGCAGCCCAGCATGTTCATGAGCGTGCTCTTGCCGCTGCCGCTGTGGCCGACGATGGCGACGAACTCGCCCTCCTCCACCTCGAAGGAAACGCCGCACACTGCCCGCACTTCCACGTCGCCCAGGTGGTACACCTTGCACAAGTCGCTAACGGAGATCATCTTCGCCATGCGTTTTGGCCCCTTCCTCGGCTACTGGCCGCCGAAGAGACTGCCGGACAGGCCCGACCGCACGCCGCTATCCGGCAGCGCCACCACCTGCTGCCCTTCCGTGAGACCGCCGATGATCTCCGTGTTGGTGCCGTCGCTGAGGCCGACCTGCACCCCCACCTCCCGCACCCCCGGGCGTCCGTTCTGGCCGGACCCCGCGCTGTCGTCGAGCACCTGCACCACCCGTCCTGTGCCCTTGGGGAGAAGGGCCGTGCTGGGCACCATAAGGACGTTCTCCTTGCGGGCTACCTCGATCGACAGGTCGGAGGTCATGCCCACCTTCACCTGCGGCTCGCTGTCCGGGAAGGACACGCGCACGACGTAGGTCACCACGCCGCTGACGTTCTCCGCGGCCGGCGCCACGTAGGTCACTTTGCCGTCCGTCCCCCAGTTGTTCAGGGAAGGCACGGTTATGCTCACCGGCTGGCCCAGCTGTACCTTGGCCACGTCGTTCTCGCTCAGCCGCAGGTCGACGTGCAAGGGGTTGCGGTTGATCAAGTAGAAGGCAGGGCTGGCCCCGCTCGCCAGGCTCCCGGCCGATATGTTCACCTGCGTCACGACGCTGGCAAAGGGGGCCTTCAGGGTGGCGTTGTCCAGCGCCAGCTGGGCCTGCTTGAGCGACTGCTCCGCCTGGGAGACGGCCGCCTGCTGAATCTGCAGATCGGTGGCGGTGCCCGCCGCCGTGAGCTTGGCAAGGTTGGCCTGGGCCTGGTCGAGGACGGCCTTCGCCGCCGCTATGTCCTCGGCCTTAGGCGTCAACTTGGCCAGGTTGGCCTGGGCCTGCGCCAGCTGCGCCGCGGCCGAATCGACCCTGGACTTGGCGTCGACGGAAGCGGTGCTCTGGAGCGCCTCATAGTTGGCCTTGGCCTGCTCGTAGTCGATGGTGGCGCTCTGCAGGGCCAGCGCCTCCGGCCGCGAGCCGATGTTGGGCATGTAGGCCACCCGGTCGTAGTCGCCCTGGGCTTTCTGCACCGCCGCCTCGGCCTTCGCCAGGGCGGCCTGGGCCGCCAGCAGCTGGGAACCCATCGTATTGGCGGCGGCGACGGCGGCGTCGTAGGCGGCTTGGGCGGCTTGGGCGCTGCCGACGGCGGCCTGGGCGGCGGCAACGTCGGCGGACGCCGGCCCGTTCGCCACCTTATCGTAGCTGGCCTGGGCCGAGGCCACGGCGGCGCGGGCGGCCGCGAGGTCCGGGGGCTTGGCGTTGCCCTGCTGGGCCTGGGTGAGGCGCGCCTTGGCGCTGTCCAGGCCGCTCTGGGCGCTGGCAACCTGCAATTGCAGGTTGCGGTCGTCGAGCTTGGCCAGCACCTGGCCGGATTGGACCGTATCGCCCTCTTTGACCAGCACCTCGGTGACCGTGCCGGCCGTCTGGAAGGCGAGGCCGAGCGACTGTTCGGCGCTGACGCTACCGCTGCCCGCCACCGTGGCGACAAGGGTGCCCTTGGTCACCGGCACGGTGGCCGGGGCCGGGGTTTCGGCACTCTGAGCACCAGTAACGACATAGACCGCCACAGCCGCCAAAGCGACCAGCACGATCAAGATGACGAGCCACCGGCGAGAAAGGCCACGCCGACGAGGAATCGTAGTTGTTCCCATTACTGCACCTGTTGCTTTACTTGCTGCCGAGCCCAGTCCCTGCCCAACCCAGCCGCCGGGTTAGCCCTTTAATGTGCGTGTCGCAGGGATATTTAGAGTCCCAAATATTTCTAGCCGTACGGTTAATCCTACCCGTGCGAACCATCGCTGTCAAGAGGAACCGCCGCTTTTGGGGGAAGGCCAACCGCACGGTCCACGGGTAATGAGTGATGAGTGATGAGTCAGGCCGGAGCCCGGTTCACCGCGGAGAGCACAGAGGGCGCGGAGAGTGTCCGTGTTGCCTTCTGCGCCGCCCGTTGTCTGCAAGGGGAGAACATGGCCACTACGGAGATGCCGTAATCCCTGTGGCCCAGGGGTTGATCCTCGCCTTAGGCAGACGATCGCTCAGGCGAGAGGTCCTCTGTTCCCAGTCCGCCTGAGAGGCTGTGATTGTATCGATTCTGGTGCCCAAGACTGGCAAGCGCCTCTGGCAGGAGGCGGCGAAGATCGATCCCCACTTCATCGCCTCGGAAACGCCGTTCTACGTCGGGCGGGCCGTGTCGGCGCTCGCCGCCGACCCGCGCGTAGGGGGGCGCTCGGGCCAGGTGCTGAGCAGCTGGCAGCTGGCGAAGGAGTACGGCTTCAAGGACGTCGACGGCCGCCAGCCCAACTGGGGACGCTACTACGAAGAGCACGTGCGCTCTCAGGGATAGCTAGGCTCGCCTCGTTCTTGAGCCCCCTTCCAGGGGGCTTCGTTGCCTTAGCCCGCTGCTTCAGCGGCGGGCGGCCCTCCCGGACCACACACCTGTCCGCTCAGGGACCCAGCGGCCGTTGACTTTGCGCAAGGCGCTGCCCATACTATGGGCGGTAGGCTGGCGTGGGGCTGTGGGGCATGCCGAGCAGGTAGCCGCCAAAGCCTACCAACCACAGCACGACCGGATAGGCAATCCAGCGCTCGGTGCCGCCATCGCCAAGCACGGGGATGAGCGAATCGACGGCGGTGAGAGCGAGCAGGATGATCGCGCCGAAGACGCCGAAGGCGTAGCGCGCCGGGGAGGTTACCACGAATGCCGAGGCGACCGCGGCGAGGCCGCCAAACAGGAAAGCCGTTAGGGCAAATATGGGGTGTATAACCGCGTTGTTCCCCGGGAAGATGCCTACTCCCAGCACGCTGACGCCGAGGAGGGCCAGCGGGATGGTGACAATCCACCTGCCGACCGAACGCTGGAAGAAGAAGGTCGACACGAGGATCATGGCGCCCGTCACCATCATGGTCGCGTTGAAGATGGTAGCGGATGGCTGGTAGATGACCGAGTTCGGCGGCCTGGTGGCGCCCAGGTCGCTAATCTCGTTCTGGGCCGTGCTGTAGCCCGGGGGATAGAACACCTCGGCGGTGATGATGCCCATCAGGATGGCCGACCCTGCCAGGAAGAGGAGCA
Organism: Chloroflexota bacterium; assembly: GCA_021847625.1. Next base: position 487 of record JAJZQK010000007.1, on the reverse strand, counting down.
GACCCGCCACGACGCGGAAGGTATCCGCCGCATTGAGACCTGCACGCATGGCGGAAGCTCGAACCTCCTTTCCGATAACAAGGGCGCCGGGACGATCTAGCCGATCCGCATGGAAGACGCTAAGTAGACGACGGCGGCGGCGCCAGGCACGACCCAGATATCCATCCTTGCCTCCGAGGTAGCCCCCACCCATCTCCCAGACACCAAGTGCCCGATAGATACAAGTATACAAGAGCAAGGTAGGATTTCCAGCGCTATCTGAAGCACCTAGGCGGCCAGCACTCACTTGCTCCTACCCAGCAATCATAGCACTCAGTCACCTAGGCTGCCAAGGTCACCAGCGTCTGGTCCCCATCATAGCCGCTTGGCAGGCCGTCGCTTAGGGTATATTATGGGTATGGCGCCGCGGCCTGCCGGGCCCGGCGACGACTCAGGGGGAGGTTTGCACGAAGGTGAACGAGAAAGAGCGCAGTCTGTCCGCCTGCAG
>JAJZQK010000516.1 GCA_021847625.1 Chloroflexota bacterium | reverse complement strand
CGATCTTAGACGATCAGCTCGTCCGGCTTCTCGCCCACCTCGGGGTCGAGATTGTTCATTAGCATCCGCAGGGCGGCTTCCTGCTGCCAGCCCTTGCAGGAAATCTGCGTGCCTCGCGGCGCGCGTACCGGTCGCGGTCCCGACACCTTTGTCTCCATATGAGCGTGACCTCCACCTTCTGGCGTAGCTGATGATTGAAAGCAGGGATGGATGGCACCAATCGTGCAGCGGTAGACGAACAGGTCGCCTGCGGCTGCCTGCAACTTTTTGGCGATTGACAGTCAGCCTGGCCGGTGATAACATCCCTCACCGGCATTATAGCACCACTCTCCCGGCGGATTCCCGGAGGTACACGTCCCTTGGCGCTCAAGGTCGCTTCGCGTCCCTTATCCGTTATTTCCGAAGAGCACGTCGAGGTCATCCATCAAGCATCGCTGCGCATCCTCGAAGAGGTCGGCGTGGAGGTGCTGCACGACGGGGCGCTCGACCTGCTGGCGAGGGCCGGCGCCGAGGTGGACCGCGCCCGCAAGCGAGCACGGCTGCCGCGCCAGCTCGTCCTGGATGCGCTGGAGCGCGCGCCGTCTTCTTTCACGCTGCATGCGCGCAACCCTGTACGCGACGTCCAGGTCGGCGGCGACAGCGTCGTCCTCATCCCCGTGGGCGGGCCCTCGATGGTCGAGGACCTGGAAGGCGGGAGACGGGTCGGCACCTTCGCGGACCAGGTCAACTTCATCAAGCTCAGCCAGCGATCCCGCCTCCTGGATATGGCTTATCGCTGCGTCGAGGCGCAGGACCTGCCCCCCGCGACCCGCCACCTCGACTACCTCTCTGCGCTGTTGCGCTACACGGACAAGCCGCTGGCGACGATGACGCTCGACGCGACGAGCGCCCGCGACAGCCTGGCCATCACGTCGCTCGTCTTTGGCGACGAGGAGTACATCCGCACGCACCCGGTCATCCTGGGCGGCGTCAACATCGACAGCCCCCTACGTTTCCTCCCGGACACGGTGGAGACGATCATCGCCTTCGCCGGCAGCGGCCAGCCGCTCAAGATTACCCCGTTCGTGATGGCGGGGGTCATGTCGCCCGCGACGCTCGCCGGGGCGCTGGCCCAGGAGAACGCCGAGAGTCTGGCCTGCATCGTCCTGGCCGAGACGATCAACCCCGGCACGCCTGTGGTGTACGGGTCGTTCGCCAGCCACGCCGACATGCGCACCGTGGCGCCCGTGTTCGGGAGCGCCGAGGGCGTCCTGATGGAGGTGGCCGCCGGCCAGCTGGCCAAGCGCTACAAGTTGCCGCACCGGGGCATGGGCCTCGTCACCACCTCGCACACCTCGGACGCCCAGGCGGCCTGGGAGAAGATGAACTGCCTCTGGTCGCTGACGCTCAGCAACGTGCACATGCTGTTGCAGGCGGCAGGGTGGCTGGAGGGCGGTCTCACCGCCAGCTACGAGCAGTTCATCCTCGACCTGGACATGCTGGAGTCGATGGAGTCCTTCCTCGCGGGCTTCCCCATCGACGAGGACTCCCTGGCGCTGGACATCATCGCCAAGGTCGGCCCCGGCGGCAACTTCCTGCTAACCGACCACACCCTCTCCCATTTCCGGATGACGGCGCGCTTCTCTCCCCTGCTGGACAGTCGCCGCTATGATACCTGGCAGGGGGATAACGCGTCGACGCTGTTGACGCGAGCGAGCGCCATCTGGAAGAAGATGCTCGGCGAGTACGTGGAGCCGCCCCTGGACCCGGGGCTGGCCGAGGCGCTCGGCGAGTTTGTGGCGAGGCGGAAGGGCGGCGAGCCTCTCAACAGGCTGGTCCGCTAGGGACCGCTCATTCCACGATCCGTCCCGACAGCCAGAAGGAGCCGCTCACGACGTCGCCCGGCACCACGGGCACGTCCACCAGCCCGGGATCGGCCACGATGTCTATCTCGCCGCCCAGCGTACGCACCCTGGCCCAGAGGAAGGTAGCATCCGTGGCGGGGTTGGTAAGCGTGGCCGTTTCCAGCACGTGGCCGCTCAACCTGGCGTAGGCCTCGGGGACCTGGCCGATCTCCTCGCCCTCCGCGAAGGGGCCGGAGGGTACGAACGACTCGGGCGCGAAGCGCGGCTCCTCCTCCTGGGCGGACGCGAATTCTTCGTCGTTCGCATAGGCCTCGATCTCCTCCGCGAACGCCGCCAGCTGGACGTTGTGGATGGATGGCAAGGCCAAGGAAGCGTGGGTGGCGAAGTCGGGCGTGTCGAAGACGAACGGGTAATCGCCGCTCTGCGGGTCGGCGGCCGGGTTGGCCCAGCCGTAGAAGGCGCCGTCGAGCTTGCTCTCGTTCGGCCTGTTGAGGCGGGCGACGAGGCCGACGCGCATACGGGACTTGCCGGCGAAGTGAGGGACGAGGCCAATGATGGTGCCGTCGGCGTCGAGCTGGGTCCAGAGTTCGACCCCCTCGCCCGACTCCCATTTGACGTACGCGCCGTTACCCGCTTGGATGGACTGGCCGTGCCCGGCGGCATAGCGCGCGTAATGGGCGAAGTCTTCCTCGTCTTCCACCGGGAAGCCGACGCATGACATATGGCTGGGCATAAGTGCCTCCTTGTGACTACTGTTCGTAGACCAGCTCGCAATAGTGCCGGAAATTCTCCTCTGAGATGGGCAGGCCCAGGCCTGGGTCGGTGGGCACCCGGATTCGTCCCTGGCGGTCCATCTCCATTTCAAGCAGGTCGCGCCCCGGGCCGTACCAGCGAGCGCTGGGCTCGATGTCGGCCGGTTCGGCGAAGCCTTCGAAACTGGCCAGCGCCATCATCGCCGCGCCGCCGATGCCGGACTCGGGCATCGTGCCGCCCCAGATACGCACGCCGTTCTCCACGCCCAGCTTGTACAGCCGGCACGCCTCGTACAGGCCGCCCACGCGCTGGATCTTGATGTTCCAGACGCTCGCGGCGCCGACGGCAAGGGCCTGGCGGCCGACGCGGGCGTCCTTGAGGCTCTCGTCGATGCAGATGGGCGTGGTCAGGCGCCGGGCGAGCTCGGCGTGATCGAGCAGGTCGTCGTGATGGAGCGGCTGCTCGACGAAGAGCAGCCCATATCCGTCAAGGGCCTTGAGGGCCGGATAGTGCTCCTCCAGACGATAGGCGGCGTTGGCGTCGACCCAGAAGGGGAAGTGCGCTCCGATCACCTCTCGCACGGCGCGCGTAGGCACGGTATCCCACCCCGGCTTGACCTTGATCTTCACGCGGTGATAGCCTTCCTTGAGCGACTGCTCGGCCCACGCGCGCAGGAGGGCGAGGTCTTGCCCCGGCGGTATGCCCAGGGCTACGCCGGACTCGAAGTAGGGCCGGCTCTCCCGGTACTCCGCCGGCACGCCGAGCTGGCCGAGCTGATGCCGGATCAGTTCGTGCAGGGAGATGCCGTTGCGGCGGGCGAGGAGATCCCAGACTGCCGTTTCGATGCCGGCGCGGGCGAAGTGGTTGCCCCGGATGCCCTCCCCGAGCACCTCGTTGAGGTGGGCGATGTCGCGGAACGAGCGTCCTACCACCCGTGGCGCCAGCCAACGCGTCAGCATCGCCAGCGCCGAGTCGGTCGTCTCGGCTGAGTAGAAGGGGGCCTCGAAGGGCGCCGACTCCCCGAAGCCGCTGA
>JAJZQK010000515.1 GCA_021847625.1 Chloroflexota bacterium | reverse complement strand
CCCTCCTTCCCTCGGCCTGCTCACCATCTGCGCGCTGACGGCGGCTCACCGCGTCATCGTGCCGGTGCAGTGCGAATACCTGGCCCTGGAGGGATTGACGCAGTTAATGCGGACCATCGCCCTCGTGAGACAAAACCTCAACCCGCCCCTTCGTATCGCCGGCGTGGTGCTGACCATGTACGATGCGCGGACAAACCTCTCCCAGCAGGTCGTGGAGGAGGTACGCCGCCACTTCCCGCAGGTGGTGTTTCAGTCTATTGTCCCCCGGAGCGTGCGCCTATCGGAGGCGCCTAGCTACGGCCGGTCCATTCTGGAGTACGATGCCGCTTCGCGGGGTGCGACGGCTTACCGGGCGTTGGCTGAAGAGCTCCTTGCCCGAGAAGCCGGCAGCCCTGCTACAGGAGGCCAGAAATGATGAAAGGAAAAGGCGGCCTGGGCAGAGGGCTTGACGCCCTCATCCCCTCCGCGCCCTCGGCGGTAGTCAGCAGGGCAAGCGAGGTGGACGTCGAGGCCATCGTGCCCAACCCCTGGCAGCCTCGCCGGAACGCGGAGAAGACGGCGCTCGCGGAGCTCGCCGACTCGATCCGCCAGTACGGTCTGCTGCAGCCGCTGGTAGTGACGGCTACGGCGGACGGGCTTTACCAGCTAATCGCCGGGGAGCGGCGCTGGCAGGCCGCGAAGATGGCGGGGCTGCAGAGCGTGCCGGTGATCGTCCGCGAGGCGACGCCGCAGGAGGCGCTGGAGCTCGCCCTGATCGAGAACATCCAGCGCGCCGACCTGAACCCGTTGGAAGAGGCGGCAGCCTACCGGCGCCTGACGGATGAGTTCGGCCTTACCCAGGAGCAGGTGGCCCAGCGTGTTGGCAAGGGTCGGGTGAGCGTCGCCAATTCCCTCCGCCTTCTCGGCCTGCCCCCCGAGGCCAAGGAGGCCCTGGCCACTGGGGAGATCACCGAGGGACATGCCCGCGCCATCCTCCGGGTCACCGACGTTCCTGGCCAACTGCTGGTCTTGCACACGATTATGGAAAAGGGCTTGTCGGTTAGGCAGGCCGAGGAGTTTGCCCGCCGGCTTGCCGAGGACCTAGCGCGGGTCCCCCGCCCGGGGCGAGCGCCCAGCCAGAAGAACGCCGAGACCGCCGCCCTCGAGCAGGACCTCATCCGGGCGCTGGGCACCAAGGTCGAGCTGTTCCAGTCGCGCAAGGGGGGCAAGGTGGTGATCCATTTCTTCTCGGAGGAGGAGTTCAACTCTCTCTACGAAAGGCTGGTGCCGCCGACGTGACCTTGCTGGCCTTTCCAGCCGTCGTGGCGGCCCTCTGCGATTGGGTCAGCCTGGGCCAGGATAACTCCCTTGGCGCCCTCCCGCCCCAAGGTGCAGAGGACAAGTCGGAGGATAGTCCCAACCCGGCGGGCGTGGCCCCTCGGGAATAGCCGGCAACCCAAGAGAGAAACTAGATGGCCGCGGCAACTTGCTTGCCGCGGCCATCATTTCCATGAAACCTGACCGTTCCTTAGTATTCGGTCACTACCGTCGGGTGCCCGATCACGGGGGCCGAAGCCCCGCTGATCCCGGTGCTGTTACCGCGCGGCGCGAACCTTGTCAAAGCAGGTGCTGCAGTACACCGGCTTGTCGTTACGGGGCACGAACGGAACCATCGTCTCGACGCCGCATTCGGCACATACGGCGGGGTGCATCTCGCGCGGGGCTCGCCGCGGGGCGTACGACTCTCCACCTTCGGCGTTGCGCTGGGCTCGGCGGGCGCTACGGCAGGTTGGGCAGCGGGTGGGCTCGTGCATTAGACCGTGGCTGGAGTAGAACTCCTGCTCACCACTCGTGAAGACGAACTCGCAGCCGCAGTCACGGCAACTGAGGGTCTTGTCCATACTGGGGTCTACCTCCGATAACTCCTTCGATTGTTCTCTGATGATGTCGCCGGTCAGGTTGTCGATGGCTGATTACATACCGATCCAAGACCCTGTGCCGCGTCGGAGCTTGGACGATGGTGCCTGCAGGACACCGCGGGAATTGCACCCTGGGCCATGTGGCGCGCAGTATACACAAGACGTAACACAAATGCAAGAGCTCGGACGCAGGGAGTCGGAGAGTCAACCGCCTTCAACCCCATATCCGGGCCCACCGGCGGTCGGTCTGTAGTAAAGCAGGCCCAACTCCCCTTGGATGGTACGATGATCTACAGTTGGCGGAAATTGGCACGTATCCTGCACTCTAGTGCAGTGCCACCGTGAAAGGGGCGGCCGAGAACCACGATCAGCCCTCGGTGGTCACTTAGGTGACCTTGCACTTTGAATCCCTTCGACGCACCGCAAGGTGCTGGAAGATATGGCGAGACTCGCTTCTCGGCGAGCCTCGGGCAGACGTCCCACGGGCGGGCCGGGGATAATACCGATTCACAACCGGCAGAACCGTGGGAGTAGTCGATTACGACTGGCGAACGAAGTGATGACGCCAGGCTGCGGGATGTGTGGGAGACGATGCCTCTGGTTTCCGATTCGCTCGTGATGGGTCGAAATGGGGGCACAAGGGGATGTGGTCAGTCGGCGGCTCTAATGACCGTGTTCGACTCGCAGTCGACACGACTTAAAGAAGATCACGGTGCAACAGTCAACGGTCGTCAAGGAGGCGTTGCGCCGTATGATAATCAGGCAACGAAATACCTTTCTTGATCCCTTTCTGTTGAAAGTGGTCTTTCCGTATTTCAACCCGAACAATGTGAGAATCCTCTCATGGCTCGTCGGCTATTGGAATAGCCAGGTTCTTGCCGAGAATGTCCAGCGGGGGAGAGACGTCGCCGGAGACGAACCCCTCCTGGGCAGCTACGTGGAAGGCTGGCAGAACGCGTTGAGCACCGCGCTACGATGGCTGCTGCCACAGCAGGCGTTGATGCCGATAGCCATTGTGATACACCAGGCAGACCGGTTTCAGCGACCTTTCCGAAGGTAGGGGACCGAAGGATGGAAGCGACCGAGGATCCGCGAGGGTTCTCGGCGCCGCGGAATGTCGGGCAGTGTGGCCTACGACTGGTAGGCCACACTGCGTCTGGATCGAAGTTGCAGCATGCGCCTCGGCCGTCGGGGCTGCGCAAAGGCGAGGTGTAGGGGGAATGAAGATCGAATACCGGTACGCGGTCCTCCCGGAGAACCAGGAGGTTGCCCCTCGGCAGCGAAGGGTGGCGGTCTACTACTTCTCGGCAGGTGAGAAGGTGCCCCCCGGCCGTTACGTCTGCACCTTCTGCGGGCACGCCATCCATATCGCCACGGACAGAGCTCTTCCCCTATGTAGCGTCTGCGACAGCGCCGAGTACGTTTGGGAAGGCGAGGCTGCCGCCTAACGGGTGACGGGGTTACCTCCGCAGGGCGGGTGGGCTTCGCATAGGGCCGCCCGCCGTCGACAGCCCTCACTCCCTGACGATACTGCGGATTTCCACAGGTTCCCTCGCGCCCAGTCGTGACCTGGTCTAGTGCGGGGATGGTTCGCCGACAGAGTGACAGTCTAAATAGTCCGACGTAGTTGTTGCTGCCCGGGTGCTCGCTACCGGGAGGGCCAGTGGAGCCTCTGCCGGCATCCCTGTCATCCCCGCGCAAGCGGGGATCCAACGTTATCTGTAGGGGCGAACGGC
>JAJZQK010000514.1 GCA_021847625.1 Chloroflexota bacterium | reverse complement strand
CGAGTTCTTCGCGGCGGTATCCCGCCCCTTAACGCTACCGAAGCAGCGTTCCCTCGGCCTTGTCGTAAGCCAGGGCGTGCGCGAACTGCCCAGCATCGGCGCGGTGCTCTTGTTCGGGAAGACTCGCGGGCGTCTGTTCCCCTCGGCCACGATACGCTGCGCGCGGTTCGGGGGAAGGGACACGGCCAAGTTCCTGGATCAGACCGACATTGACGAGCATCTGCCGAAGGCAGTGGATAGCGCCGTCGCGTTCATCGAGCGCCACACGCTGCAGGGCATCGAGATCGGGCGGGTTCGACGGCGCGACAAGCCGCAGTATCCTGTCGAGGCGGTGCGCGAAGCGGTCATCAACGCCGTCGTCCATGCCAACTACAGCATCGGCGGGGCCGGCACGAAGGTTGCGGTCTTCGACGACCGCATCGAGATCACCAGCCCCGGCCTCCTCCCCTTCGGGTTGACTCTGGAAGCCGCGCTGGCGGGCGTCTCGCGGCTCCGCAACCGCGTGATCGGCCGGGTGTTCCGCGAGCTCGGCCTCATCGAGCAGTGGGGCTCGGGCCTCGGCCGGATCAAGGCCGCCTGCGCGAACGCGGGTCTTCCCGCCCCGCGTTTCGAGGAACTGGGCGCGAACTTCCGGGTGACGCTGTTCGGCGAGCGGGTGGCCGCCCCGGCGCAGCCGGAGTGGCAGGCGGTGTTGGTGGCATACCTAGCCGACAAGGACCAAATCTCCACGCAGCTAGCGCGAAGCTGTGGAAGACGACCGACCGGACAGCAAGGACTCGCCTGCGCCGCCTAGTGAACGACGGCGTGCTTGCCGAAGTTGGCAGGGGTCCTAAGGATCCCTACCGGATCTACGTATTGAGGGCGGAACGGCATGGCTCATAGTCCACGCTCGATCTCGAGGCTCAATCCAAGCCTGCCTGCCGCGCCTGTCGGCTCGGCGCAGGCAGGGATGCTGTACCGGCAGGTCCAGTTCCTCGTCGAAGAGGGCGATTGGGCGAGCCGAGGCGAGGAACTTGAGGTTCTTTGGAGGACCGAGGAGCGCGACGCATGAACGGCGCTGGATTCAGATGGGATGATCGCCTCGTGGGGCCCGCGAGACTGATCGCCGAGAAGCGGAGTCTGGCTGATCTCCGCATGGATTCAATGGAGGGCATCTCATGACTTATGTTGAGGACCTCCTCAAGCAAGTCGGTTACCTGCAGCAGTGCTTGTCGAGCGACAAGAAGCCGCTTGGCCTTTTCGTCGGCGCTGGCTGCCCGATGGCAATCACGAGTTGAGCCACGTGCGCGGCCTACGTGCCGTGGCAGGCAACGACGAAGTGCGCGGCCTCTCCGCTAGCGACTTGGACGCACTCGATGGAAAGATCTGCCAGACGATTCACGATCTCGCCAGCAAGGCGCTGCCCAACACCCACACGCCCTGCCATCGGGTCGCTTCTTCTCGCACCCCGTTTTCCCTGCACCTGCACCTTTTCCGCCACCCGATTTTTTCCCCGCACCCTTTACAATCCGGCCGGGCGGCGCTACACTGTATTTATTAACTGAACGGCCAACCAATAAACTCGCGGGGATCCGGAGTTGGTCCGGGGAAATCGAGGGATGGCCGCTCAGGCGGTGTTTCGATGCGAAGGCCTGGGAGGTCTCCATGCACAGCGCGACCGGTCTCGCCGCCCCGCCCGAGCTCGGGATCGGGACGTTCCAATACTGGTACGAGAATCGCCACGAGTACGCCCGCGACTGGAAGGAGCGTACCGGGCGCAAGATCGTCGGCGCCTTTTGCACCTACGTGCCGGAGGAGATCGTCTACGCCGCCGACATGATCACCGTGCGCGTGTTCGGCGGCCACGAACCCCAGGACGTGACCGAGCCCTACATCTTCGGCATGTACTGCCCCTTCTGCCGGGATTGCCTGGCCCAAGGGCTCAAAGGGCGCTACGACTACTTCGACGGCCTCGTCCTGGCGCACTCGTGCCTCCACTTCCGCCAGACCTTCGACAGCTGGCGGTTGCACATCGGGGCTGACTTCGACTACTACCTGCCCATGCCCAACCAGGTGCAGAGTCCGCACGCCCGCTCCTACCTGCAGGGTGAGCTCGCCAAGTTCAAGACTTTCCTGGAGGAGCGGATCGGCCGGGAGCTCACCGACGACGACCTCGACCGGGGCATCGCCGTGGTCAACGAGAACCGGCGGCTGCTCCGGCAGATCTACGAGTACCGCAAGCGCCCCAACCCTCCGGTTACCGGCCTGGAATGCATGTACATGGCTATCACCGCCCAGTTCGTGGACAAGGCGGAGCACAACCAGGCCCTCCGGGCGGCGATCGCCGAGATCGAGGCCGGCCGCGATCTGAACCGGGGCGGCACCATCCGGCTCTTGACCGTGGGCTCGGAGAACGACGACCCCGACTTTCTCGAGATGGCGGAGTCGCTGGGGGCCACCGTCGTCATCGACGACCAGTGCGCCGGCTCCCGCTTCTTCTGGAACGAGGCCGTGCCGCAGGAAGACCGGCTGCAGGCCATCGCCAACCGGTACTGCGACCGGCCCGCCTGCCCGACCAAGGACTACCCGGAACGCAGGCGTTTCCCGCATGTGCTGGGCCTGGCCAAGGATTGGGGAGCGCAGGGGGCCATCGTCATCCAGCAGAAGTTCTGCGATCCCCACGAAGGTGACATCAAGCCGTTGCGCGAATATCTCGAGAGCAACGGGATCCCCACGGTGTTCTTGGAGTTTGACGCCACCAACCCCCTCGGGCCCTTCCGCATCCGCGTGGAGGCGTTCCTGGAGACGCTGCGCAACGACGACCTGTTTGGCGACGAGGACGACGACCTCTTCTAGGTCGGGCGAGAGGAGAGGGACGATGACGGTGACCACGGAAACCAAGCGCTATGCCACGGAGCCCTTTGCCTGCTGGGGCAAGGCCAAGGAGATCCGCCGGCGCTACTACGAACGCTTTGCCAACGAGAAGGACTACCCCGGGCTGCGCTGGGTAGGGAGCGCCTGGACGGCCGACGCCATCCCCGCCGGCCTGGGCGACGACCTTTACCTGCTCACGTCCGAACCCTACGGGGCCAGTATCGCTTTCGACAACGCGCTCAACCGGCGCCTGCAGGAGGAGGCCGAGGCGCGTAACTGGGCGCACGACCTCTGCGCGTATATGCGGAGCTACTGGGGCTCCATGTACCTGAACCAGTTTCTGGTGGGCGACAAGCTGGTGCCCTGGCCCCACGTGGACTTCATCTGGCAGGTGCAGATCTGCTGCACCCACGCCAAGTGGTACCAGGCGGTGAGCGAATACAAGGGGATTCCCCAGTTCTACTTCGACATCGGCGTGGGCCCCTACGACCTGCGCCGGGCGGCCACCGGGGAAGGCCTGGACCCGGCCAGGCTCCGGTACGTAGTGAACCAGTGGCTCGACGGCATCGAGTTTCTGGAGAAGACGACGGGCCGCAAGTTCGGCGACGAGAAGAGGTTCCGGGCCATGGAGAACGAGTTCCGTTCCACCAGCCTCTGGGCGGAGATCTGCACCCTCAACAAGGCCGTTCCCGCGCCCCTGGACGAGAAGAGCGCGTACAGCTTTTACGTACTCGGAACTCTGAACAAGGCCGCGAAGGAAGTGGCCGACTTCTACGAGGAGCT
>JAJZQK010000513.1 GCA_021847625.1 Chloroflexota bacterium | reverse complement strand
AATGAAGCTCCTTTAACTCGCCGAGGAGGTTGCTTTTTGACGCGGACGAGAGTCAAAGTTATTCCTTTGGGCGGCTACGGCGAGGTAGGCAAGAACTGCACGGCCATAGAATGCGCGGATGACCTTATTGCCATAGACTGTGGCCTGATGTTCCCGGAGGAGGACATGCCGGGCGTGGACCTGGCTATCCCCGACGCCAGCTACCTCATCGAGAACCGAGACCGCCTGCGGGGTCTAGTCTTGACCCACGGGCACGAGGATCATCTCGGCGCCCTACCATACGTTCTACCGAATCTGGACGTGCCGGTGTACGCGACGAAGCTTACGCACGGCCTGCTCAGCCAGAAGCTGCGCGAGCACGGGGTCTCTGCCACGCAGGTCACCGTGCGCTCGGGTGAAAGCCGAAGGCTCGGCGACACGGACGTCGAGTTCTTCCATGTCGACCACAGCATGCCCGACTGCGTGGGCGTGGCCGTGCATACCCCTGGCGGCACCGTCGTCCATAGCGGGGACTTCAAGTTCGATCAGACGCCGGTTGATGGCGTGCCCACGGATTTCGGGAAATTGGCGCAACTAGGTACGGACGGGGTGCTCGCCCTGATCTGCGACTGCGTCCGCGTCGAGCGCCCCGGCCAGACGCCGTCTGAGCGCATTGTCGCCGAGTCCCTGGATCGCATCTTCTTCGAGACCACCGGCCGGGTTATCATTACCACCTTCGCCTCCAACATCTCACGCGTGCAGCAGGCGCTGGACACCGCCTATCGCTATGGCCGCAGAGTGGCCATCGTCGGCCGCAGCCTGGAGGGGAACGTCGCCGTGGCCTCCGAGCTGGGCTACCTCTCGATTCCCGAGGATACCCTAGTCTCCGCCGACCGAGCCAACAAGCTCCCGCCGGATGAGGTCGTGTTCGTGGTGACGGGCAGCCAAGGTGAACCGACGTCGGTCCTCAGCCGGATCGCCCACGATGACCACCGCCAGATCAAGATCGCCCGCGGCGACACCGTCGTCATTTCCGCCAGCGCCGTTCCTGGCAACGAGCAGATGGTGTCGCGCACAATCAACAACCTATTCCGGCTCGGCGCGGACGTCATCTACGACTCACTACGCCCGGTCCACGTATCCGGACACGCCAGCCAGGAAGAGATCAAACTGATGCTCAACCTGGTGCGGCCGAAATACTGCATCCCCTTCCACGGGGACTTCCGCCATATGGTTCTCTTTCAACGTCTTGCCCAGGATGTGGGTTTCCCCTCCGCCAACGTTCTCCTGCCCGAACTGGGGCAGGTCATCGAGATGACCAACGAGTATGCCTACCTGAACAACAAGGTGACGGCGGGCTCCGTCCTCGTGGACGGCCTTACGATTGGCGACGTTACCCACGTCGTCCTGCGCGACCGGCGCCACCTGGCCCAGGACGGCGTCTTGCTCGTCAGCCTGGTGGTCGATAAGCAGTCGGGGGAGATCATGGGCGGCCCCGACATTGCCAGCCGAGGCTTCATTCTCGCCCGGGAGACGGATGCGTTCCTCGATGAGGCCCGCGAACGCATCATGGAGGGCATCGACCACAAGACCGGAATCGGCTCCAATCCCGGGGCGACGACCCAGCGAGTGAAGGAGATCCTCGGCCGATTCGTGCACGAGCGTACGCGCCGCAAACCGATGATTCTTCCCGTCGTGACGGAGATATAGCGGGATCTCGAGGTGAATTGACCTTGGCCAGCACGAAAAGCGGTCGCGCCGCGAAGGCCGCCAAGCCACGGAGAACGAGCGCCAATGGCAAGTCCAGCTCAAGCAGGAGCACGGCAAGGCGTGGGCAGAAGAATAGCCGGCTGCCGCAGGTGCTTGTAGCGACCTCGATTGCCCTAGCCGTGATGCTGTTCCTCCCCATCCTGATGGAAGGGGTCAACCCGTTCTTCGCCTCGGCAAGGCGTCTCCTCGAACAACAGATGGGGCTCGGCGCCTACATCGCGCCGGTGCTCCTGTTGGCGCTGGCGGGGCTGCTCGCCCTCTCCCTGCGGCAGCGCGGCTACAAGCTCCATTGGTCGCGAGCGGTCGGCTGGATCGCCTTCTTCGCCGGCCTCCTCGGGGTGCTTGGTTGCCTGCATACGCTTGGTGTTGTCTCTGGCGGGGACATCGCGGCCGGCGGGTACTTCGGCTCTGCCTTCTACCACGCGGTCGCCGGCGCCTTCGGCTACGCCGGGGCTCTGCTGGTTCTGCTGACATTGACGATCGGCGGGGCGGCGGCTGGGTTCGGCTTGCCGGTGAGCCGCGCCCGGGCCGCCTGGCGGGCCTTCTCTCGGGCCTGCTCAGCCTCGGCGCGCTTCGCCAAGCGCAGCGCGCTGCCGGCGCTCGGGGCGCTCGCGAAGCAGAGTAGGAGCGGTGCGAAGGCTAGCGCGCGCTTCCTCGCCGTCGCTTCCACCTCAGCGGCGGGAGCTGCCGGCCAGCTATGGAGCCGCCTCACCACCGCCGTCGGCGAGGCGGCCAAGACACAGGTGGACGCGGTCGCCCCAGCGGAAGGGGCCGCCGCACCCATCGCGGAAGCCCCGCCGACCCAAGCCACGGCCGGCGTCAAGGCTGCCCCTAAGAAGGATGGCGGGTCCGCCCCGACGGGCGATGCGAAGGCCCCCGCCGCCTACCAGCCTGGTGTGGCGAGGGGCGCCTGGCAATTGCCGCCGCTGGAGCTGCTGGAGGTGGGGCCGGAGCCGGAGGGCAATCCTCTGGACGACGAAGAGCGACTGAAGACCGCCGAGAGGATTATCGAGAAGACGTTGGCCGACTTTGGTGTGCCCGTCAAGGTGATTGAGCGTCGGCCGGGACCGACGGTAACCCAGTTCGGCGTCGAGCCGCAGTTCCACGAGAAGCGAGCCCGCGACGGCACCGTCCTTCGCCGGGAGAAGGTCAAGGTACGTGAGATAACCGCGCGAGCCACCGATCTAGCCCTTGCCCTGGCTGCCCGTTCGATCCGCATCGAAGCGCCGGTTCCGGGCCGCCCGGTGGTGGGCATTGAGGTTCCCAACCAGGCAGCGACGGTCGTCACCCTGCGGGCCGAGCTGGAGAGTCGCAACTTCCAGCGCGTGGCGACGAAGTACAACCTCCCCATCGTCATGGGCCGTGACGTGGCTGGCGAGGTGGTGACGGCTGACCTCGCGAAGATGCCGCACTTGCTCATCGCCGGGGCTACCGGCGCCGGCAAGTCGGTGTGCATTAACTCCATCATCGCCGCCTTCCTGATGAACCGGACGCCGGACGAGCTTCGCTTCCTGATGGTCGACCCCAAGCGGGTGGAGCTCACTATGTACGACGCCATACCGCACCTCCTCCGGCCCGTCGTCGTCGACATCGACAAGGCGGTACCCGCGCTGTTCCAGGCCGTGACCGAGATGGACAGGCGGTATCGTGAGTTCGCGTCCCTGGGAGTACGCAACATCGAGGGCTACAACAGGCTGGCGACCCGAGACGGAACAAGGCAACCGCTCCCGTACCTGGTTCCGATCATCGACGAACTGGCAGACCTGATGATGCTCGCGGCGGACGAGGTAGAGCGCACACTCTGCCGCCTCGCACAGTTGGCCAGAGCCACCGGCATCCACCTGGTGGTCGCCACCCAGCGCCCTTCTGTTGACGTAATTACTGGGTT
>JAJZQK010000512.1 GCA_021847625.1 Chloroflexota bacterium | reverse complement strand
CACCAGACGGCGTACTCGGTTCGTTATGCCCTCGACGTCCAGGCCAAGCTTGGCCAGGAGCACATCCGGGGGCCCGTGGTCGACGAAGGCATCCGGCAGGGCGGCGCACTGGACCGCCACGTTGCCGAGGCCCTCCGCGCTGAGGACCTCCAGGACGCCGCTGCCGAAGCCCCCGGCCAGCACGTTCTCTTCCAGCGTCAGCACGCGCCCGGTCTTGGCCGCCAGCCCCGCGATCAGCTGGGCATCCAGCGGCTTGGCGAAGCGGGCGTTCACCACGGCGCAGTCGATGCCTTCGGCCGTGAGGCGGGCCGCCGCGTCCATGGCGCGATATGCCATCGTCCCCAGAGCGAGGATGGCCACATCGTCCCCGTCCCGTAGCAGCTCGGCCTTGCCGATGGGCAACTGCCGCATCTCCTCTGCCAGCGGCACCCCGAACCCGTGACCGCGGGGGTAGCGCAGGGCCATGGGCCGGCCCGAGCGCACCGCCGTATACAGCAGATGCCGCAGCTCGGCCTCGTCCTTGGGCGCGGCCACCGCCATGTTCGGGATGCTGCGCAGGAAGGAGACGTCGAAGGCCCCCTGGTGGGTCTTGCCGTCGTCCCCCACCAGGCCCGCCCGGTCGACGGCGAGGGTGACGGGCAGGTTCTGCAGGCAGACGTCGTGGACCAGCTGGTCGTAGGCTCGCTGCAGGAAGGTGGAGTAGACGGCCACGACCGGCCGGAAGCCCTGGGCGGCCAGCCCGGCGGCCATGGTGACGGCGTGCTGCTCGCAGATGCCGACGTCTATGACGCGCTCCGGGAACTCCGCTGCCGGGATGCTCAGCTGGGTGCCGTCGAGCATGGCCGCGGTGATCGCCACCACACGCTCGTCCTCCTTCATCAGCTGGAGAACCGTCCGGCCGAGAACGGCGCTGTACGAGGGCGCCGGGCTGGACTTGCCGTTTCGCGGCGACATGCCGTGGAACTTGGCCGAGTTGGCCTCGGCGGGCAGATATCCCTTGCCCTTGGTGGTGATGACATGAACAAGCGTCGGTCCCTTCTCGTAGTCGCGAGCCCGGGTCAGCGCGCCCTCGACCTCCCAGATGTTGTGGCCGTCGATAGGCCCCAGGTAGACGAACCCCAGTCTTTCCCAGAGGGCGCCCGGGATAACCGCCCGCTTGATCTGGCCCTTGAACTGCTTGCTGATGCCCCAGGCGGAATCGCCAAACGGGAGCTTGGTAATGGCCTTCTTGGTCTCTTGCTTGGCGATCTCGTATCTCGAGTCGATGCGTACTATGTTGAGGAAGCGCGATAGCGCGCCCACGCTGGGGGAGATGGCCATGCCGTTGTCGTTGAGGACGACTATCAGCTTTGTTCCCAGCTGGCCCGCGTGGTTGAGCGCCTCGAAGGCCATGCCCCCACCGAAGGCCCCGTCGCCGATGATGGAGACCACCTGGTAGTTCTCTTTGCTCAGGTCGCGCGCCAGCGCCATGCCGACGCCCGCCGAGATGGCGGTAGAGGCGTGGCCCGCCCCGAAGGCGTCGTGCGGGCTCTCCTTGCGGTCGGGGAAGCCCGACAGGCCGCCATACTGCCTGATGCTGGCGAAGCGGTCCCTGCGGGAGGTCAGCAGCTTGTGGACGTAGACCTGGTGGCCGACGTCCCAGATCAGCTTGTCCCTGGGGCTGTCGAAGACCCTGTGCAGGGCGATGGTCAGCTCCACGACCCCCAGGTTGGACGCCAGGTGGCCGCCGTTTTCAGGCACCACGCCGATGATCTCCTGGCGAATGTCGTTCGCGAGCTCCTCCAGCTGGGGGTAGGATAGGTCCTTCAGTTGGTTGGGGGTGTCGATTTTTTCTAACATCTCTTATGCCTTCACCCGTTCTGGCAAAGCAAGAGCCCGGCGCATAGATGAGCTGGGGCAGTTGACGGTGAGTCACTGGCAGATGGCCGACTGTCGTTCTTACTGGCGAAGTCGCTGTGATCGCTCATGTCCACGACCGGCTTCTCTGAATTCCCGGACCGGGAGGCGTGATAAATAAGGTTTAGACCACTTAATCTATACTGATATTGTAACATAGCGCTCCCAAAGAGACACAACCCCTGCTATCCACGAAGGTAATCGGTTAGCCAGGGTGATGGCGCTCCCGTCGGACCGTTCTCGGCCGCCGTCCGGGGCTAGCGTTGTCCCGCCGAGGCTCACTCTCCTTTCCTTGGGCTCTACTGGCGCGGGGCCGGGGGATCGTCTAGACAAAGCAATCGTCGCAAGGCCCTCGCCAGCGCAGCCGGGCAACGACCGCCCGGCTAAACCGCAATCGTTCGCTCGCAGCGGCCGGCTCAGGGGGACTCCCCCTGCCAATGCCGCGAGGGACGGGAACGACCTCGGATGGCCGACCGTGCGGACTTGTGTTCCTGTCCCTTCCTGATAACCTGAACATAAGTCAACTCTAACACCGCGGCCTCAACGAAACCCTCAACAGTGCCAGCGGCGGGTACTGGGACCGGGTATATCCGGGCCCCGTCGGCGGGTGGAACGGCGTCGGTGGGCCAGGTCGGCCGCTTCTGGCCCAACTCGACCATTTGTGCTACAGTTCGCTAGAGACCGTTAGACACTATGGGAGACTAGCCTGTGAGCGCACTCGAATCCGGGGGGACGGAGCGGCTGATCGAACTGCGGGGCCTGGGCAAGAGCTACCAGGAGGCCGGGCGACAGCGGGTCATCCTCCACGAAATAGACGAAGACGTCCGGCGGGGCGAGCTGGTGGCGATCCTCGGCCGCAGCGGCTCGGGCAAGTCGACGCTCCTCAACATCATCAGCGGCATCGACCTGCCGACGGCGGGGACGGTGACGATCGACGGCGTCGACCTGACGCGCCTCAACGAGCACCGGCGCACGCTCTTCCGCCGCCAGCACATCGGCTTCGTCTTCCAGTTCTACAACCTGGTCCCCACGCTGACGGTCGCCGAGAACCTCCTCCTGCCGCTGGAGCTGAACGGGCGGGTCAACGGCAAGCAGCACCGCCACGCCTTCGACCTGCTGGAGATGGTGGGCCTGGCCGAGAGGGCCAAGAGCTTCCCCGACCAGCTCTCCGGCGGCGAGCAGCAGCGGGTGGCCATCGGCCGGGCGCTCGTCCACGACCCGCTCCTCGTGCTGGCCGACGAGCCGACGGGCAACCTGGACGCGGAGACGAGCCAGCAGGTGCTGTCCCTGCTGGACGGGCTCACCCGCCAGGTCGGCAAGACGATGCTGATGGTTACCCACAGCGACGAGGCGGCCGAGCTCGCCGACCGGGTCCTGACGATCGAGGACGGCCGCCTGCGCGAGCGGCGGAGGCGGGTGGCCCTGTGAGCCCCACCCTCTTACGGGCCAGCCTGCGCTACCTGTGGCAGCATCCCTGGCAGATAGCCCTGTCCGTCCTGGGCATCGCCCTGGGCGTCGCCGTCGTCGTCTCCATCGACCTGGCCAACGACAGCGCCCGGCGCGCCTTCACGCTGGCCACGGAGACCGTCGCGGGCAAGGCCACGCACCAGGTCGTGGGCGGGCCGGCGGGGCTGCCGGACGACCTCTATCGCCAGTTGCGGGTGACGGCGGGCGTGCGCCCGCTGGCGCCGGTGGTCGAGAGCGACGTGGCGGCGGTCGACTTCCCCGGCCGCACCTTCCAC
>JAJZQK010000511.1:2319-3645 GCA_021847625.1 Chloroflexota bacterium | reverse complement strand
CGGTCCACTGACCCTATGCTGGAGACCTTCGAGAACCACGATGGTTCTTACACCATCTCCTGGGACGCCATCGATGATTGCTGAGCCTGGCGCAAGTTCAAACGAGACCGATTAGGTCTCTCGGGGTAGGCAGGACCCGGACTTGAACCGGGGACACCATGATTTTCGGGCATGAGTCGGCCAGGTCAGGGAAAGTCAACGGAGGTTACCCAGGACCAGAAGAGGCTGCACGTTGGCGTAGTCTCAGGTCAACCCAGTACAGCGGGGTGCAGGCCCGGACAACCCCGGTGTTGGCAGCGCGTTGGCACGGATCAGGCAACGGCTGCGGCTAACCATCACCGCGTTCCGCGCATTTCTGGGCGCAGGGCTCCTGGCGCCCCGGCATGGCGGCTGCGTTTTGAGAGAAAGGAATCGGCCACGCAAGGGGGTACGTGGCCGACCCGGACGAGAGTGTTGGCAGAACAGTGCGGTTATTCCTGCGAAGATCGAGTCCGTCAGCGTTTACGCGGATGCAGCTCGTTCCGAGCGATCTCGCCGCCGAACCTCACCGCTGCGAAAGGATTCCCATGCGATGGGCCGACAGATACGCCTCGCAGTAGGGGTCGTGACCCAGCAGTGAGTCCGAAGTCTTGACCACCGCCATCAAGCGCGCATCCAGAACATCGAGAATGGCCGCGTCCATACCTGCCGCCATCAGCATGGGAATCAAGGACATGTGCATCAGCCCTCGTTCGGGAAGACCAAACGAAACGTTGCTCAGCCCGCAGATGGCATGAACCCCAGGAAACCTAGCCACAACTTCACTCACGACTTCCAGCGTTTGCGGCACGGTCTCGCTGCTGAGGCTGACTGGCTGCAGCAACGGGTCGACGTATATGTCCTCTAGTGGGACACCCTGCTCCAGGAGTGTCTCGACAAGCCTCGTGGCGATATCGAGCTTCCCCTTCGCCTCTCTTGAGATCCCTCTGTCGTCGACGCACAGAGCGACCACGCCCACTTCTCTGTCGCGCAACAGCGGTAGCATGGACTTCAGCCGATTGCTCTCCCCGCTGATGGAGTTCACTATTGGCTTGCCACCGTGCACCTCCAGCGCCGCGCGGAGCGCCACTGCATCGGTGGTATCGATCATGACGGGGAGATCGACCGCCGCCTGAACTGTGGTCACCAGCCATTCGAGGGCCTCCACCTCACCAGTGGGAAGAGCCCCAGCATTCACATCGATGACCTGAGCCCCCGCGAGCATCTGTTGCAGGGCGATTTCTCCTATCAGCTCCGCATTCCGTTCGACGCAGGCTCGGGCGACGGTCTTGTTTGTGCTGTTGATCC
>JAJZQK010000511.1:0-2309 GCA_021847625.1 Chloroflexota bacterium | reverse complement strand
CCGCGACGACTAACATTCTTCAGCCTCGCTCGCAGGTAGAGACTGACCGCCAATGCACTCCTCGTCCAGAACCGAGTCAATCTGCCGCTCCAATTCCGTGCCAAGCGATCCGGCGCTCGGCAGGCCACTGAGGATTTCGAGGGCCTTCGCTCTCGCGACCACATCAATGCCCTTGCTCCCGTCCCGTTCCCAGGCTGCCCAGGTCCTCCTCTCGAAGAGGCCGGGTTGCCAGATCTCATCGCGGAAGTGACGGAAGGTGTGATCGTGCGTGAGGAAGCTCCCCATCGGCCCCACCTCCTTGATGACCTCGAGGGCGATGGTTTCGTCATTCACCGAGATGCCCGTCGTCACTCGGCGCAACGCCGCCATGGCCTCGTTGCAGAAGACGAAATCCCCGAAATCGACGACGAGATCCATGTCCAGTTGCATGGCGTCCATGGCGTCGGCGGAGAGCGCACTGAATAGGCCGGTTAGAGCCGTCTCAAATCCTGCCTGGGCATCCAGTGCTTTCGCGTCCCGGAGCATGGCCGGCATCTTCACCGGAAGCCCCAGGAGGCGTCCCATCTGAGCCATGGCGCCCTTCAGCAAGGCGAACTCTGGCCCTCCCATCGACACCATGGCCGTCTTCATGTCCATGCCGCGGGCAAAGCTCGTGTACAGAACCTGCGTGCCGGGTCGGGCAATCTGGGAGAGGACTATGCAGGAAAGAATCTCGGCGTGAGCCTGCGCCACAGCCCCCGCGAGGGTGACAGGCGCCGTCATGCCGATAATGGGACCAGAGCTAATGACCACCGTGGCCCCAGCCCGGCATGCCTCGATCAACGCCTCCAAGGTCTCCGTGTCAACCTGTAGCGGTGGACGAGTGAGCACCCAAAACGAAATCCATGGGCGGCTGGCGAAGGACGGGCCGCCAAGGGCCAGTTCTGCCATCTTGATTGCGTCCCTGACTCCTTGGGCGCCGAGACCTGCTCCCGTGATGTGCTTCGACGTGTTCTTGATGCTCGTCGCCCAGGCGTAGAGTTCGGCTTGGCCAGGGGGGACGTCCTGAGGAGTGACAGGCGCGCAGACCAGGCGGACCTGCTTGAGAGAATCGATCAGTCGTATGAGCGAGCGGAGGTCCGCATTCGTGGCCGACCTCCGCTCGCCGGAGTGCGGGTCGACAACATGCGTCGCCTCCGACATCGCCCCCAGCACCGGCGCTTCCGCTTCAAGGAACACGTCGTACTCTGCCGTGCGCCCGCGCAGTACTGCTTCCTCAAGCTTCGGGACCGTACGCAGGGCGCTCTCCACCAGCCGGTGCGGAATCCGGACTATGTCGCCGTCAACGGACGCGCCGGCCTTGCCGAAGAGCGATAGCCCCTCGGGGCAAGGAACACGCATGCCGATGTCCGCAAGGAGCACAAGCGCAGCGCCGTGCAACTCCCTGACTTCAGCGTCGGACAGACACCTGAGCTGGGGTCGCATCAGTGCCCCCGCCGTACGACACTGAGTAGTTCGAGCGCAACATCAGCGGCATTCTTGAGATCCTCGCCGTAGCCGTCGGCCCCCATTTGCTCGACGAAGCTCCTCTCCAGAGCTGCCCCCCCCATCATCACCTTGAACCTGTCGCGAAGACCGCGTCGAGAGAGTTCCCCAATGAGCTTGGGAAGTTCGGGAATGGTCGAGGTGAGCAGGCAGGAAGCACCAATGATGTCGGCATTCACTTCCAGCGCTCTCTCGATAAAGACACTAGTTGGGTTATTGACCCCGATATCCACCACTTCCACGCCCCGGCTCGCCAGCATCGTCGCCACGAGGTCTTTACCGATGTCGTGGATATCGCCCTCCACTGTGCCAATGAGAAATACGCCCCTTTTCTGCCGCTCATTCTTGGGAATACCTCTCTCCAGTCGAGCCACAGCCTCCTTTACCATCCTTCCGGACTTGACCAGTTCAGGGAGGAAGAATTCTCCCTTCTCATACATTTCGCCCACAAGCTTAATCCCCACGGTGTAACCCTCGTTGACAACCGTGATGGGATCGCGCCCCTCTGCTTCCACCTGGTCTGTCAGCTTGATCAGGGCTTGTTCATCAAGCGCCACGATGGCCGCTCTAATCTGCTCAATCAGTTCGTCACTACTCATTGGGGTACTCCTTTGACTTGCGCTCGAAGTCGACACCGACTCTGTAACCGGGCGGTGCATTCTCACTCCGGGGCCTGGGGCGGGTTATCAGGTACGTCCTGCCAGCGTGTCCGCCGCTTCCGCCACGGGCGCAGCGCGCTTTCCGCCGCGCCTACGAGGCCGTCCTTGGCGAAGAAGACGACGGCC
>JAJZQK010000510.1 GCA_021847625.1 Chloroflexota bacterium | reverse complement strand
TTGTGAGCGGGTTCATGACCGTCACCGGCTGGATCTCTCCCGAGTAGAGCCTGGTATCCAGAATGGCGGGCAGGGGGCCGGTTATCCGGTAAGGCGCCGCGGCATGGTCCGGGCGTACCATTATGGAATGGATCTGCTCGCCAGATTTGCCGGCGAGTAGTCGGCGCATGCGCTGGCGGCTGGTCAGCGAGTAGCCGATGACCTCGGCCAGCCCGCTGCCGACCAGCGTCTCGCGGGCAGTCGCCTCCCACTCCCGGATCTCGCTGACCGCCTGGGGGGGCAGCTCGTCGCTCATCAGCGTTTCCGGCAGCGACTCGTAGCCGATAACGCGCGCCACCTCCTCCACGAGGTCGGCGGGCAGGGAGACGTCGACGCGATGCGGCGGCACCGTCACCAGCATCCCGTCGTCCTGTTGCTCGACCTTGAACTCGAGAGAGGTCAGCACCGCGGTTTCCTTCTCCCGGCCGTAGTCGACGCCCAGCAGCCGCCTGGTCTCGCCGGCGGGAAGGAACACCTGGCGCGGCGCCTGGGGCTCGGGGTAGACGTCGATCAGGCCGGAGGCGACGGTCCCCCCTGCCAGCTCGTGCATCAGGCGCATCGCGCGCTGGAGGGCGGGCACGGTTAGCTCGGCGGGCAGGCCCTTCTCGAAGCGGCGCGAGGCCTCCGTGGGCAGGTTGAGGGCGCGAGCTGTGCGTCGGTTGTTGATCGGATTGAAGTTCGCTGCCTCGAGGAAGATGTTCTGCGTCTCGTCAGAGATCTCGGTATTACCGCCGCCCATGACGCCGGCCAGGCCAATACCGCCCGCGGGGTCGGCGATGAGAAGCATGTCGGGCCCCAGCTTGCGCTCGATGCCGTCGAGGGTGACGATAGTCTCGCCGGCCTGGGCGCGGCGGACGATCACGTGCCTATCGGTGACCTTGTCGAGGTCGAAGGCGTGCAGCGGCTGGCCCATCTCCAGCATCACGTAGTTAGTCACGTCCACGACGTTGCTGATCGGCCGCACGCCCGCTGCAGTCAGACGATCCTGCATCCAGCGCGGTGCAGGGCCGATCTTGACACCGCGGATGACCATGGCCGAGTAGCGGGGGCAGAGGTCGGGGTCGACAACCTCGACCCTAGCGAACTCCGCGGCCGGCAGGCCGGCCTGAGGCACGTCAAGCGGTGGGTAGCGCAGCCGCTGGCCGGTGAGGGCGGCGACCTCCCGCGCTACGCCAAGCATCGACTGCGCGTCGGAGCGGTTCGGGGTAAGGGTGAGGTCGATAATGGCCTCGCCCAGTTCCTCTTGCAGCTCGGCGCCCACGCGGGCGTCGGGTGGGAGGATGAGAATGCCGGAGTGGTCCTCGGAGAGGCCCAGCTCGAGGGCGGAGCAGACCATGCCCTCGGAGACGATGCCGCGCAGACGCGTCGGTTGGAGTGTGATCATGCGCCGCTCGGCGGAATGGCCGTCGATGAGACGGGCGCCGACCAGCGCCACCGGGACCTTGTCGCCGACCTTGATGTTGAAGGCGCCGGTGACGACGGTGATCGTCCCGTGGCCGTAGTCGGTGGTCACCAACTGGAGGCGGTCGGCGTTGGGATGGGGCCTCTGTTCGGTGATCAGGCCGACGTAGACGTCGTGCCAGTCGGCGCCGATCTCGACTACCCCCTCGGCCTCGAGGCCGGCCATGGTCAACTTACGCCCCAGTTCGGCCGGCAGCAGAGTAATATCGACATAATCTTGCAGCCATTTCAAAGGAACCTTCATTTATCCCTCAACTCCTAATCATCTATTTGAACTGGCGCAAGAAGCGCAGGTCGTTCGCATAGAACAGGCGAATGTCGTCGATGCCGTACTTGAGGATGGCGATGCGCTCGGGCCCCATGCCGAAGGCGAAGCCGCTGTAGACGCTGGGATCGTAGCCCACTTTGGCGAGGACGTTAGGGTGGACCATGCCGGCGCCCATGATCTCCAGCCATCCCTCGTGGCAGAGGCGACAACCCTCTCCCTTGCAGTTCCAGCAGCTGACGGCGACCTCGACCCCCGGCTCGACGAAGGGGAAGTAGTCGCAGCGGAAGCGCACCTTCCTATCGGCGCCGAAGATGGTGCGGGCAAAGTCGGCAAGCACGCCCTTGAGATCGGCCATGGTGATGTGCTTGTCGACGGCCAGTCCCTCGATCTGGAAGAACTCCGACTCGTGGGTGGCGTCGGTCGCCTCGTAGCGATAGCACTTGCCGGGGACGACCACGCGCACGGGCGGCTGCGTCTTCTCCATCACGCGCACCTGGTTGGGTGAGGTGTGTGTGCGCAGTAGCATGTCGCCCGGCTGGGCGCGTCCGGCGACGTAGAACGTGTCCCACATGTCGCGGGCGGGGTGGTCCGGCGGGATGTTCAGGGCCTCGAAGTTGTAGTAGTCCCACTCCACCTCGGGCCCCTCCACGACCTGGAACCCCATGGCCGAGAAGGCGTCCAGAATCTCCTTGACGATGCGCGTGGTGGGGTGGACCTGGCCGAGGAGCGGCGAGCGGCCGGGCAGGGTGACGTCGATGCGCTCGGCCTGCTGGGCGAGGGCGAGCGACGCCCGACGTATCTCCTCCATTCTGTCGGCGAAAGCCTGCTCTATGGCGCCCTTGACCTCGTTGGCCTTCTGGCCGGCGGCCGGCCTCTCCGCGGCCGGGAGGGCGCCTACGCCGCGAAGGACCGTGGTCAGGTGGCCTTTCTTGCCAAGGTAAGCGATCCGCCAGGCCTCCGCGCTCTCCGCGGTCTTCGCTTCGGCCAATTCCCGCAGGGCCTGTTCCTTGAGCCGTTCAAGCTGGTCGATCATTCTCTATACTCCTCAATAAGACAGGTCAGCGCCGAAAGACGCTGAAGCCGAACGATGGACATAACAAAACCGCAACCTCGTCAGGGACGAAGTTGCGGTTATCTCCGTGGTACCACCCTGCTGACTCGCCGAGCGTGAACGAGCCACTCATTGCCTGGCCTGCCTCCGTGAGGGAGCTGGTCCAGTGCTCGGTAATGGCGAGCGGCCAGAGCGGCCTAGTCGGCAAGGGCCTTTCAACCGTCGGCTCGGAAGTGAACTTCCATGGCGCTTGTCCCGGTCGGGCTTTCAGTCTACGGCCCGGCCTCCCTGAGGGGCTATCTCCACGTACTCTCTTCGTCAAAGCCTTTGTGCTATTGTCTGTCGGTCCTACTGAGTATTCTGAAAAGGCTACGAGCCCCTGTCCGTGCCGCTTTGCCTGCGCTGACGCAGCGCCTCGAACAACACGATAGCGGTGGCGATAGCCGCGTTCAGCGACTCCGCGCGGCCGGCCATCGGGATGGTGAGGCGCCCTGTTGCCAGCTTCCTGGCCTGGGTACTGAGGCCGTGCGCCTCGCTGCCGACGACGATGGCGGAGGGCTGAGTCCAGTCCACTTCGTAGTAGGGCGTGCCCTCACGCACCTCGGCCGCCCAAACGGTGCGACCGCGCAAATACGGCTCCAGTTCGTCCCAATCGCCGCTCACCAGGGGAAGCCGGAAATGGGCGCCCATAGCGGCGCGGACGACCTTCGGCGCGTAGGCGTCGACGGTGCCGGGCGCCAGCAGAACGGGTCGGGCCGCGGCGGCCTCGGCGGTGCGCAGGATCGTTCCCAGGTTCCCCGGGTCCTGCACGCCGTCCAGGAGCAGCGAGAT
>JAJZQK010000509.1 GCA_021847625.1 Chloroflexota bacterium | reverse complement strand
ATGCCGAGGCGCGGCGCGCCGACCTCGACCGCCTGCTCGAGGAGGCCTACGACGCGTTGATCCAGGCCCGCATGGCCATGGGCGTCCAGCGCGTGCGCTGGGCCGCCCTCGCCGTGCCCCAGGAGGTGGAGGTGCAGCTCACCGAGCGCAGCGTCATGGGGGCCGAGATCCCCAACATCGACATCACCGCGCCGCCCTTCCAGCCTCGCTACAGCCTTTCGGGGACGACGGCCGACCTGGACCGGGCAACGGAGGCCTTTGGCCGGCTGCTCGTGACCGTTGCCAGCGTCGCCGAGACGGAGACGGCCATCAACCGCCTTAGCAGCGAGATCAAGAAGACCCAGCGTCGCGTGAACGCCCTGCGAACCATCGTCATACCCCGCTACGAGGCAATCATCAGGGCCGTGCGAGAGGCCCTCGAGGAAGGGGAGCGAGAAGCCTTCTTCCGCGCCAAGACCCAGAAACGACTGGCCCAGCGACGGGCCGCCGAGGAGGGAGGGGGGCACCGCTTAAGATGAACGAACTGTTCAAATGCATTGTGGTGGGCATCGACAGCACGGAGAGCTCGCTTGCCGCGGGGAGGCTGGCCATCGATCTGGCACACGAGCACCGCTCCAAGTTGGTGCTGGTGTATGTCCTCAATGAGGAGTTGGCCCACGATCTGAGCAGGGCCCTCGGCCGGTCGGAGGCAGAGATGAGGCACGACCTGGAGGCCAACGGCCGCCGCTATCTGGACGAGGTGGCGCGCTTGGCGACGGCGAGAGGGGTCGGCGCCGAGCAGATCATCTGCCGCGGCAGGCCGCACGCCGAGTTGCTCGCCGAGGCCCATCATCACCAGGCCACCTTACTCGTCGTGGGTCGAGCCAGCGCCCCACCGGTTCGCGTCCATGTGAGAGGACGCGTTCTCCAGCGCATCCTCGATTCCGCCGACATCCCGGTGCTCGTCGTTCGCCAGCCCAAGAGGCCATGAAGCCAGGGTTCGCAGCGCTGCCGGCTGGCGGCGCGCCCCGCAGGTTCAAGCAGGTTCCGCACCAGCCCGGGAGGAAGAACGCTATCCTTGTCCGGTTAGGTCCACGCCAGCGATGATATCAGGCGAGGCGGAGGAGGGCCACACCGTCAGCAGGTACATCCCCCTGCTCTCGTCGTAGTCGAAGTTCATGGTGCCGGCCGCCTCCAGCACCTCCTCGGCCGAGAGGCCGGTGCCGTCGTTGCCGACGACGGCGGCACCCACGTACTCCGTCGACAGTTCCCGGGCCTCCTGCTTGGAGATGGCGCAGTACTCGTCGAGCGAGTACAGTGTAATCGGGATCTCCTCGCCCTTCACGTGTACGCGATAGGTCTGCATTTGTCTTCTCTCCTTGCGTTACTACAGCAAGATAGCGAATCGTCTAAGAGGATAAGCTGGCTACCGGAACCAGCCGAGACGCCGTTGAGCCAACTGGACGGTATACTCTATCAAGCCGACGAAGAACACGTAAAAGAAGCCGACAGTGACGCCGCTGAGGGAGAACGCCACCAGGTTGGGCTGGCCGAAGTAGTCCGTCGACGAAATCCCGATCAGTATGGCAACCGTTGCGAACAGGGCGAGAGCGGTGACCCAGGCCAGCCGGGAATCCTGGACTGCGGCGATTGACCTGCCCCGTTTGCCCCAGGCCAGCGCATAGGCGACGAACCACAAGCCCGCAATCGCGCCAGCTACGAACAGGAGCAATCCTAAGTCACTTGGTTCGCCACGGTCCCTGGTTACGAGGATATGGGCCGCCCAGACCGCGATACTGAATCCGAAGGGCACTTCCGTTCGGGCGACGATTTCGGCCAGGAAGTCCCGTAGCGAGTATTCCTCCCCGGCCGGCGCCAGCGGGCCCTGGCTCTCGTCTTGGTTCGATAACTGGCTCCCGGCAGGCCCAGGCCCGCTTTGTCGGCTGCCACTAACAGATTGTTCTTTCGCAGCATGGGCGCGGTTGTTGGTCCTTTGATTGCTCCTCGGCCGACCCAGATTCGTTCCCTTCCCATCAGACGCTCTGGAACGCAGAGCCCACACCGTTCTCCTCGCTCCATTCCGGCTGCTGCGCAGGTAGCGTGCCATCCGCCGTGAACACCAGTCAAACGTCTCTCTCTAGGCAGGCAGGCACGGGGAACAACGGGCGACCGCAGGCATGGGGTAGGCAAGGGGGCGCCGGAAACGCAATGTCCCGCTCGACCCGGCGGCTAAATAGTGCGACATAGCCGTTGCTGCCGGGGTGCTCGCTACCGCTAGGGGTCACGCAGGCTCTGCCGGCGTTCCGGTCATCCCCGCGCACGCCGGGATCCAGTCCCCGACACGGCCACGCACCGGATGGATTCCCGCTTCCGCGGGAATGACGGCAGAGCGGCAGCTGGGCTATTCCATCGGCCAACCGTGCAGCAAGGATGAGGCCGGGTCATTTAGGTTGCGGCCGGTCGAGCGGGACAGACCCATGGCCAATCCGATGCCGGGGGATCGCTCAGGGCTTGCGTTCCATCAGTTCGATGCTCACGTTGTCGGGCCCGAGGAGGAAGGCGATGCGCACGCCGGGCAGGAACTGCTGAGGATCGCGGGTGAACTGGACACCCCTTGCCTTCAGTTGGGCGGCCACGGCGTCCAGGTCGTCGACGACGAAGCCGACGTGATCGGTGCCAAGGTGAGGAGAGTCGGGCGTATCCATCTCCTCCCCATCGCGACGCTGGCGCATGACGAGGTTGGCATCCCCCAGGCGCAGGTAGACCGTCGTCGCCCCGCCCAGGTCTAGCCTCCCCGTCACCTCCGCGCCCATACACTCGACGAACCAGCGCTCGCTCGCAACGAGGTCGGAGCAGTAGAAATGAGCGTGATCGAACCGGTAATCAATCTTTCCGGCCACTAGCAGTCCTCCTGGTTTTTGGCAATATGGGGTATGCCCAGGGCCCGAACGGAGCCGGTCCCCGGGAACCCATGTCGGCTGTCCGCTCAGGGTCGCTCGCACCTGGTCGAGCTCCGCCGCCGTCAGGCGCCAGCCGGCGGCCTTCGCGTTCGCCACAACCTGCTCGACCTTGCTCACCACAGCGATCGCCGACGTTACCGCCGGCTCGGCCAATACCCACGCAGCGACCCCACCTGACCCCTGCCGCTTCGCCCGCAACAGGTATCGAAGGCAGTATAGCCGATAGGCCGGCGACCGACAAGACGTCCGAACGCTAACAAATACAAGCCGTTGTGTCCAAACAGATTGGCGAGCCCTCCCCGGCGGCCCGGCGGACCGCTAGCGCCGCCCGCGCAGGGCACGATAGCGCCGGATGAGCCGATTGGTCGAACTATCGTGCGCAAGCGGCGGTTCCCCGGCGCTCGTCAGCTCGGGGACGATGCGCTGGGCCAGCGCCTTGCCCAACTCCACCCCCCACTGGTCGAACGAGTCGACACCCCAGATTACGCCCTGGGTGAAGACGCTGTGCTCGTAGAGAGCCACCAGCTTGCCCAGCGTTTCTGGCGTCAGCCGTTCGGCAAGAATCGTGGTCGAGGGCTGGTTGCCCGTGAAGACCCGGTGCGGCACCAACCAATCCGGCGTGCCTTCGGCCCTCACTTCCTCCGCCGTCTTGCCAAAGGCCAGCGCCTCCGTCTGGGCAAACAGGTTCGCGGCCAGTAGGTCATGATGGTCGCCGAGGTCGTTCAAAGGCCGGGCGAAGCCGATGAAGTCGCAG
>JAJZQK010000508.1 GCA_021847625.1 Chloroflexota bacterium | reverse complement strand
GCCACCGCGAAGGTAACGTGATCGACGGCCATGAAGGAGCCGAAGACCTTCGTCAGCCCGGTCACCGCCACCGCGGACTCAATCCCGTCGCTCATCCTGTCCCCCCTGCCCGGCTTCCCCCCGCCGACGAGTCAGATACATGAACACATCCTCCAGCGACGGCGAGATGGCGGCCGGCGCGGAAGCCTCCAGGCCGCTTTCGCGCACCGCCTCGGCCACGACCGCCGCGGCGGACTCGCCGGCCACGCGCACGTGCAGTTTGTCGCCGAAGGCCTGCACGTCCTCCACCCCCCTCGCCGTCGCCAAGGCCCTGAGCAGCGGGCGCGGGGAGGGGGTGAGCGCTTCGAGGATGACGCCGCGCACCAGCGCCCTCAGCTCGTCGCAGGTGCCCTGGGCCAGCACCCGCCCCCCGGCCAGGAAGACCACCTGGTCGCAGCGCTCGGCCTCGTCCATGTAGGGGGTCGCGTAGAGGGCCGTCACGCGGCGGGCCCGCAGGGAGGAGAGAATACGCCAGAACTCGCGCCGAGAGACCGGGTCGACGCCTGTGGTGGGCTCGTCCAACAGAAGAACCTGTGGGTCGTGTAGGAGGGCGGTTGCCAGGGCGAGCTTCTGGCGCATGCCGCCGGAGAGGTGCTGAGCCAAGCGGTCCCGGAAGGGGGAGAGACCCGTAAAGGCGAGCAAGCGTTCCTCGCGTTCTTCGCGCAGCTGCCGGGGCACACCGTACAGGTCGGCGAAGAAGCGGAGGTTCTCGCCCACCGTGAGGTCGTCGTACAGGCTGAAGCGCTGGGCCAGGTAGCCGACGTGCGCCTTCACCTGCTCCGCCTCGCTCAGCACATCGTACCCGGCGACGCTCGCCCGGCCTTCGCTCGGCGTCATGGCCGTGCTCAGCAGGCGCAGCGTCGTCGTCTTGCCCGCCCCATCGGGGCCCACCAGCCCGCACACCTCCCCCCGGCGCACCCGCAGATCGAGCCATGCGACGGCTCGGGTGCGTCCGAACCAACGCGAGAGGCCGTGTGTCTCGATGGCTGCTAGGTCAGCGTCTTCCGGAAGCGGTTGGCGCTCAGCAGAAACACCACCGTCCCGAAGACGGCGAGGAGGGCCACTTCGTTCCACAGGTACTCTACTCCAATGCCCTTGAGGGCGATCCCGCGCAGTATGCGCAAGAAGTAGGTTAGCGGCACGCAGTAACTGACGAGCCGCAGCAGCGTCGGCATGTTCTCAATAGGGAAGATCATGCCGGAGAGCATGATCGCCGGCATCAGGATGAACATCGACATCTGCAGGGCCTGCGTCTGCGTGCGCGACACGGTCGACACGAGCAGGCCCAGGCCGAGCGAGCCAAGCAGGAAGAGTAACGATAGGGTCAGCAGCAGGACGAAGCTCCCGTTGAACTCCACCTTGAACCAGAGTAGGCCGAACGCCGTCGCTATGCCGACGTTCCAAAAGGAGATGAGCACGAAGGGCGCTATCTTGCCAAGCATGAGCTCCCAGGGCCGCACGGGCGAGACGATCAGCTGCTCGAGCGTGCCCCGCTCGCGCTCGCGGACGATGGCGAAGGCGGTGAGCACCAGCGACTGGAACTGCAGCACCAGGCCGATGAGGCCGGGGATCATAAAGTTCACGCTGCGCAGGTCGGGATTGTAGAGGACGGTCGGCCGCAGCTCGATGGTCGCCGGGGGCAAGCTCAACCCCGCCCTGCTGGCCATCGCGCCGAGTTGCTGGGCGGCGCCGACCTGGATGATGGCGTTGGCCGCGAAGAGGCCGGTCTGGGCGACGTTGGGGTCGGAGCCGTCGATTAGCATCTGCACGTCACCCGTGCGCTGGCTGAGCATCCTGGTGCTGAAATCGGGGGGGATCACCAGGCCGGCCTTCGCCTCACCGCGGTCGATGCTCGCCCTCGCCTCCCCGGGTCCGTCGACGTAGCCGACGACCTCGAAGTACTCGGTGCTCGTCAGGGAACTCACGAGTCCCCGGCTATGGACGTCCTGGGCCTGGTCGGCCACCACGGTGGGGATGTGCTTCACGTCAGTGTTCACGGCGTAGCCGAGCAACATCACCTGCACGGGCGGCAACAACAGCACCATGACGAGCGTGCGCGGATCACGCAGAATCTGGATGAACTCCTTGCGCACGATGGGAAGCACTCGTCGGAACATCGCATTCACCTCTCAGCCTCGCCGGTCGCCCCTGGTTCTCACCAGCGCAGGGTCGCGTCGGCGGGCATGCCGGGCTTGAGCGTGTGCTCCGCGTTGGGCAGGGAAACCTTCACGGCGAACACCGTGTTGGCCCGCTCCCGTTGGGACTGCACGTTGCGCGGCGTGTACTCCGCCTGGTCGGCGATATGCGTCACCGTCCCCGTGAAGGTGCGACCCGGGAAGGAATCGACGTTGATCGCCACCTCCTGGCCAAGCCTGATGTGGCCGATCTGCGTCTCGGGGACGTAGACGACGAGGTCGACCTCGTCCAGGTTGGCCATGGTCAACAGGCGCCCGCCCGGGACGACGCTCTCCCCCGCCGAGGCCAGGCGGTCGATCACGACCCCGGCCATCGGCGCCTTGACCGTGAACTTCGCCAGCTGGGCCTCCAGCACGCCCAGGGCGGCTTCGGCTTGCCGGACTTGCGCCTTCGCGACCGCCAGCTGTTCGGCCGTGGCCCCGTTCCGGGCGGCGTCGAGGCGCGCCTGGGCGCCGCTCAGGGCCGCCTCGGCCCCCTGGTACTGCGCCCAGGCCGCATCCACCTGGGCGGCAAGAGACTGGGGATTGGCCCGGATGGCCAGCAGGCTGTCGAGGTTGGCCTGCGCGGCCGCCACCTGCGTCTCCGCCACCTTCAGATCTGCCGCGGTAGGCCCCTCCTCCAGCCGTTGCAGCTGGGCCTCGGCCAGCTTGGTCTGCTCGTAGCCGATGCCTAGCTGCGCGTCGCCCATGCCCTTCGACCAGACGATCGTCGACGGCGTGCCCGGGGGCGCCCCATACACGCGACGGGAATACTCTTCCGTCTGTTGTTGGGTTAGGTATTCCTGGTTCTTGGCTATCTGGAGCTGCCTCTCGGCTATCGCGATCTGTTCGGGCGTCGCCCCTTTCTTGGCCTGGTCGAGCTTAGCCTGGGCCATCGTCACGGCCGCCTGGGCGGCCGCCTTCTCGGGCTCCGTGGCCCCTGCTTGCAGGCGCTCGAGCGAGGCCTGTGCCGCCGCCACCTGGGGACGAGCGACGTCGATCTTGGCCTCCAATTCCAGGGGGTCAGCCAACACGGCCTGCGCGTTCTCCCAGCCCTTCTTGGCACCGTCCCGGGCCGCCGTGGCCTGGGCCACCGCCGCTTCCAGCTGGCGAACCTCCTCGCCCCTGGCCCCCGCCTCCACCAAGGCGGCGTTGGCCCGCGCCAGGTCCACGCCGGCCTGGGTCTGACCGATCTGCGCCTCCAGCAACGCCGTGTCTATCGTCGCCAATACCTGCCCGGCGGCCACCGTCTGCCCTTCCTCGACGGCGAACTGGCTGATCTGGCCGCCGACTTCCCCGGCTAGCGACACCTCCTCGGCCTCGATCGTGCCAGAGGCGACCAGGTAGTCGGCCACCGGCTGCGTGTTCTCGTAGGTCCACCAGGCCACGGCGACGACCAGCACCAGCAGGATCCCGATTAAGGCCCGGCGCCACGGCACGTTGCGGTGTCGTCGGGGCGATTCCTGGGTCAACTCGCCAG
>JAJZQK010000507.1 GCA_021847625.1 Chloroflexota bacterium | reverse complement strand
AGAAGATCGCTAGATCATCCAATCGGACCGCATGCTGACTCGCTCTTGACTTGCCACCTAGGTCCGTATTAGCATTCTGCTTTGCAGGGCATAGGCCGCGGCGGGTGTAGCAGGTTACACTTTGGGCGAAGCATAGAGGAGAGGTACGGGAATGGAATCTGGCTACCTACTGGGCATCGACGTGGGCACCACTACCACCAAGGCCGCGGTGTACGATCCGGCCAAGGGGCAGGTGGTAGCGGTGGCCAGCCGGGCCACGAAGACGCACCACCCTCAGCCGGGCTGGAGCGAGGTCGACCCGGCCGAGATCTGGCAGGGGGTGGCGGAGGCCATCGGCGAGGTGATCGCCGGGCGGGTGCGCGACATCCGCGCCGTCAGCGTGTCCAGCATGGCCGAGGCGGGCGTCCTCATCGACCGCGAGGGCCGCTGCCTCTCCCGCATGATCACCTGGCAGGACCTGCGCGCCGAGCCGCAGGCGCGCCGCTGGCACGAGTGGCTCGGCGCCCAGCGGGTATTCGAGATCACCGGCCAGCCCATCCAGGCCCGCATGAGCGTGAACCAGCTCCTCTGGCAGCGCGAGAACCAGCCGGAGGTGCTGGAGCGGGCCGTGAAGCGGCTCTGCGTGGAGGACTTCGTCCTCTGGAAGCTGAGCGGCGAGTACGCCACCGAGTTCAGCCTCTCCTCGCGGACGATGGCTATCGACCAGCGCAACCGCCGCTGGTCGCGCGAGATCCTGGACCTGGCCGAGATACCCGAGGACCTCTTCCCGCCCCTCTACCAGTCGGGGACGCCGCTGGGCCAGGTGACGACCCAGGCTGCCGCCGAGACGGGTCTGCCCACCGGCACGGCGGTCGTCGTGGGCGGGCACGACCACCTCTGCGGCGCCTTCGCGGCGGGGGTGCTGGGTCCGGGGGCCATCCTCAACTCCATGGGCACGGCCGAGGCCTGCCTGGTGGTGACGAACGAGTTCTCGCCCGACGAGCGCCTGGTACGCGGCGGTTACAGCCACTACGCGCACATCATGCCTGGCCAGTACGTCGTCGTCTTCGGCCTGGGCACCAGCGGGGGGATGTTCGAGTGGCTCGTGCGCCAGCTGCACCCGGAGCCCACGGCCTCGCCTGAGGCGCGGACGCGCGCCTTCGACCTCGCCTTGGCGGCGGCGGCGGAGGTCCGGCCCGGGTCGGAGGGTCTCTTCTGGTTGGCACACTTCGCGGGCGTCGGGCCGCCGTGGGTCGACGAGCTGTCAAAGGCGGCGGTGCTGGGTCTGACGCCGGCCCACGGCCGGGGCCACTTCGTCCGCGCGCTCTTGGAGAGTCTGAGCTACCGTCTGCGGGAGAACGTGGCGGCGGTGGCGGCGGCCATCGACGTGCCCGCCGACGCCGAGCTGGTGGTCATCGGCGGCGGCGCGCGGGCCAAGCTCTGGATGCAGATCAAGGCCGACGTGAGCGGGCGCCTCGTGCGCGTGGTGCAGGTGCCGGAGGCGGTGGCAACGGGGGCGGCCCTGCTGGCTGGGATCGGCGCGGGCGTCTTCAAGTCGTTCGCCGAGGCGGCGGCGTCGGTGGAGCGGCCGGTCGTCGTCTACGAGCCGAATACGGCCCGCGCCCAGGCCTATGACCGTTATTATCGCGAGGTCTTCGAGCAGATATACCCGACCTTGCGCAGCCTCAACCACCGCATCCACGACGTATTCTGGAGCAGCAAGGAAAGCTAGGTGCCGCGAGGCTGGTCGTTCCTGTGCGGGCGGGGATGCATCCGGTGTCTTACCGTGCCGGGAGATGGATCCCCGCTTCCGCGGGGATGACGAGAGGGCGGCTTGGTTTTCGCCGCGGCCTATTTGTAGGGCCGGACGACTCTCACCCTGACCCTCTCCCTAAAAGGGCGAGGGGAACCGCGCCCGGCCGCACAGTAGCCTTCTCTCCCCCTTGGCGTCCTCCGCGCTCTCCGCGGTGAACTCTTCGCCGGTCAGCGGCGGGTGCGGATGCGGATTGTGAAGCGGTGGGCGTGGAGGTAGTGGTCGCGGCCGGCGATCATGGCCGGGCAGGGGGCCGCCTCGATAGGAGCGGAATCGGCCCCGAACACCTCGATGTCGTTCTCGACGAAGAAACGCTGCTCTTCGCCCGCCTCGACGAGCTGGTTGAGGTACGTCTCGACTAGTTCCGTCAGTTCGGCGTGCGCTTCCTTGAGCGAACGGCTTTGGATAGTGGTGCCGAGTTCCGTGCATCTGCCCGTCCACGTGCCGCGTTCCTCGTTGAAACTTAGCATCAGAAAGACGTATCCTTCGGCGTTCTGTTCCCTCTCAGAAGACATTCTACTCTCCTAAACCCAGTTCCTGGCTGGCGGCACGCTATACCCGTATCATAAGCATAGCCAAGCCTTGTAACCATGTCAACACACGGCCAGGCGGCCGGCTCGCCTTCTTCGCGGACCCGGTTGCTACCCCTTCCCACCTGCACTATACTTTGGACAGGCAGACGAACGATCCGGCGCCGGGCGCCGAACCCGCTGCCGGAGGGGGATTGCCATGAACAGCCGCGAACGCTACATCCGGGCCCTGCGCTTTGCCGGGCCCGACCGCGTGCCGACGATGCACCGTACGATTCCCGGCGCCTTCCAGAAGTACGGCCGGGAGCTGGAGGCTCTCTACGCGCGTTACCCGAGCGACGCCTTGCTGTCGTCCGCCGGGCGCACGGGCTTTGCCTTCCACCGCGGCGTCGGCGAGAGCAGCGGGCGCTTCAAGGGGGCCAAGGACGAGTGGGGCTGCGTGTGGGATAGCCTGAGCGACGAGTATCTGGGCCAGGTCATCGGCCATCCCCTGGACGATTGGCAGGAGCTGGATGGCTACAAGTTCCCCGAGCCAACGGTGGGCCGGGAGGGCATCGCCGAGATGCTGGCCGACGTCGAGGCCGATAACCACCAGCACTACGTGATGTTCCTGATCGGCACCCTCTGGCAGCAGACGTTCTGGCTGCGCGGCTTCGAGAACGCGCTGATCGACGTCCTCGAGGATCGCCAGGAGATGTACTTCCTGCGCGACCGCATTACCGATTTTCTGGTCGCCCGGGTCGACCTGCTGGCCAAGCACCGCGGACACGTGGACGGCATTGTCGTCAACGACGACTGGGGGACACAGCAAGCGCTGATGATCAGGCCCGCGCACTGGCGCAAGGTGTACAAGCCTGCCTACGCGCGCATCGTCGAGGCCATCCACGACGCCGGCTTCTTCGCCCACCTGCACACCGACGGGGTGACGAGCGAGATCTTTGACAACCTGATAGAGATCGGCTTCGACGAGCTCAACCCCCAGATGTCGTGCATGGATATCGAGGCGCTGGGTGAGCGCTGGGGCGGGGAGGTCTGCTTCCGGGCGGATATGGACCGCCAGTACACCCTGCCCTACGGCACGCCGGAAGAGGTGGAAGCCTACGTGCAGCGGATGTTCAACGCCTTCGGCAGGTTCTGCGGCGGCTACATCGGCTACGGCGAGATGAACAGCGACATCCCCCTCGCCAACCTCGAGGCGATGCTAGCCACCTTCACCAGGCTGCGCTACGGGTAGAGCCGGCACCGCCATCGCGTGTTCCCTCGCCCCCTCTGGGGGGAGAGGGCAAGGGTGAGGGGGCCGGCTCGACGCCGGCCGGGCGGCAGGCCACAAGGGCCTGCCCTACGTGTCCGAGGAAAGGCTCCGTTGCAGCCCG
>JAJZQK010000506.1 GCA_021847625.1 Chloroflexota bacterium | reverse complement strand
AACCAGGCCCGCCCCCCCCGGTAGCCGGACCACGGACCTCCCGTTATCCGCGCCTGATGCTGAAGGTCCCGGCTACCGTGACGGACAGGGAAAGGCCTTCTCGTCGGTCACGGGGCCGCCTGGCAGCAAGCGCACAGCAGACCGTCTGCTTTTCGACCGATGGGCGGGCCGCGAAGCGGCGTTCAGCGGAGGAGATAGAGCACGACGACGGTCGCCGCGTAGATGAGCAAGACGATCAGGGAGTCGACCCCCATCCCCAGCACGACCGCGTTGCGCCGTTCCAGCATGCCGACGAGATACACCGAAGTGGCGACAATGCCGGCGGCGGCCGTGAACGTGGCCGAGGCGCTCACGGCCTCCAGCACCGGCCCCTGGCGATAGAACACGTCCGCCAGAAGCAGGAGCGCGACGAGAAAGGCGTTGGTGCCGAAGATGTTGGCCACCGCCAGGCTGTACGCCCCTATCCGCACAGCCGCGATGGTGGTGCTCATCTCGGGCAGGGCGCTGGCGAAGGCCAGGAGCGTGGCCCCGACGAAGCCGGAGCCGAGGCCCGTCTGCCCTGCCAGGGCATTGCCGACCTCGGCCAGCACCACGCCCGCCACGAAGATGACGGCGCTGCTGATCCCGAAGCGAATCGCCACGCCCCGCAACGGCCGGGGCCCGGGGATGCCCGCGCGTCCGCCGCCTGGAGCGAAGGCGCGGTCCCTGAGCTCGTCGGGCACGTCCACCGGTCGCCAGCGCTCGCGCGTCTCGTAGTGCCTCAACGCGTAGAGGAAGTAGCCGTAGGCGCCGAAGAGGACGATCGTCCACAGCCCCACGTTGAAGATGTGGGCCAGCTCGCCCGCCGCGATCCCGGCGAGGGCGAGCCCCAGCAGGAGCACCACCACCACTCCCTGGAGGAGTAGCACGGGCTGGGGCGCGAAGTAGGTCAGGGGCCTGGTGGTGACCGTTAGGTCGGCGATGGCGAGAACGGCCGTCTGCAGCACGACGCCGCCGAAGAGGCTGTCCACGGCCAGGGGGGCGTTGCCGATGGCAGCGGCGGTGATCGTCCTCCCAATCTCCGGCAGCGAGGTCGCCACGGCGAGGAACACGACGCCGACGAAGGCCGCGCCCAAGTTCGTGTTCTCGACAATCGCGTCGGCGTAGATTGTCAGGCGCGAACCCGCTATCCAGATGACCACCGCCGCCAGGACGAACACGAGAGTGTTCTGCCAGAGCGCCAGGCCCGAAAAGTCAACCCACGGCAACCTAGTCCTCCTCTTAGGGTTCGCCCATATCGACCGCCGACTATCGTGACAGCAAGATGGCGGCCATCGCCAGGCCGTTACATCCCCCGTGGAGTAAGATAGCGACCGCCTTTGGCCAGGTCCGGCATCCATGGTACGGTTACTGCAGTAGCTAAGGCTAACCAACAGATTCGGGGGAAAGAGAGCATGCTAGGTAGAGTCATCTTCGGGTTGGCGGCGGGGTACGCCGCCACGGCGACAATGGACGCCAGTCAGACCGGGCCTATCTCCTTCGTCATCTCCAAGGTACGTCCCTATCTGGAGAAGGGCTTGGGACAGCCGTCAGAGGAGGGGCAGTCAGGCGAGGGCGAATCGCAGGAGTCCTCTCCGGAGAAGGTAGCCCACCGCGGCGCGGAGATGCTTGGCTTCGACCTCGACCGGGAACAGGTGAAGGTCTGGGGTAATCGCGTGCACTGGCTCTACGGGATGCAGTGGGGGGCGCTATACACGCTGCTTCCTGTCAAGGCCGGAGTCCGTTCGGGCCTGCTCTACGGCGCGGCGCTCTGGGCCGGCAGCGACGAGATGTTGCTGTGGATCCTGGGCATCGCCAAGGCGCCCTTCAGATATCACCTGAGTGTCCACCTCTACGGATTGCTGGCGCACCTGGTCTACGGCGTAACGCTGGGGGTCTTGGCTAGAGGACTGCGCGACTAGCCTCTACCGCGGCGCAAGCCGTTCAGGTGGCTAGTCGCGCTGAAGATGGTGGGCCGAGTGGTTCGGCGCCCTATTGCTGCTGATCCAGGAACTTCATTATGGCCTGGGCGAGACCCTGGGCCACCTGGTCCGTGTGGTTGACGAGGATGTCCCGGTCGGTGGCGTTGGACAGGAAGCCCGTCTCGATGAGCGCCCGTGGCGTCGTCTTGTCTACGCGGTCAAATCCATAATAGTACCGCGAGTTCGCCGTTCCCCGGTAGACATAGGGGATACCTGTGGCTTTGGCGTGCTCGTCGTTCAGCAGCGCCACCAACTCCAGATCCTTCTGCTTCGTGGAGGAACTGGCCGGCGCCTCGGCAAAGAAGCCTCGCCTGCTGGATACGCCGCCGTCGCAGTGGATGGCGACGAAGGTATCGGCGTGGTAGCCGGCCGTGAACCAGGTCGGCAGCACGTCCACAACGTATCCCTGCTGCTCGAGAATGGCTGCCGTCGCCTTCGCCATCGCGAGGTTCACCTCGGCCTCCGTCTTGCCGCCGCCACTGGCACCGGTATGTGTGTTGAAAGGAGCAGGAGCGTACTGGTTCAGCCAGTGTCCCACTTGCAGGCCGATGCGCTGGCCATTACCCCGGGTAGGCGCGGCGGTATCGCTGCCGCGCGAGCTTAGCGCCCGGGCGGCATCGGCGTTGGCACTAGCATCGCCGACGGCGGCCTCGTCCGTGGGCGATGGGGCCGCCGTTGCAGCAGACGTCGCCGTGGGTTCAGCGCTCGGACTCGGCGCGGCCGTGGGCTCGACAGTCGGACTCGGCTTGGCGATAGCGGAGGCCTGAGCCACCAACGCACCCGCTGTCGCCGTGGGCACCACCACCATGCTTGGTCCCGTCTGCGCCGTCGATATCTCGTTTCCCGCCATCACCAGGCTCCCCGCCAGGGCCAACAGCACCACGCCAATCACCGCCAACGGGCTGCCCAGTCTTTCTGCCAGCATCCTCGATAGCCTCTCCAGCCTCACCAAAACCCCTCCCCTCCTTTCGCGCAAGAGCAGCGTTTCGTCCGAGGGCCATTCTACCACTACGCTTGCTAGTCTGTTTACCCCCCAACAATAGCCTGATATGGCTACTGATTTGGCAGCGGAGAGAACGACCGTTTCCGCCACGGTCGGGCAAGAGGCACGACTGCAGGCAGGGGCAGGTCGGCGACGGGGCCGGCAGGATAACCGCATCTTGACCGGCAGGGCCAAGGAAAGTAAGATACGGCCACCTGAGTCAACATACGTGGACGTGAGGGCCAGAGGAGGTCCAGAAATGTGCAGGCGCCCGACGCTAGTGGCCGCAGCAATCGTGTTGGTCGTAATCGTCATCGGCGCTCTGGCCGGCTGCGGGGCCGTGCCGGAACAACTCCCCGTGGACACTGCCACCGCCGGCCCTGCCGCCGAACCGACGGCCAGCCCCTCCACCCAGCCATCGTCGGTAGCCGAGGCTTCGCCAACGGCGGTCCCTACGACGACCGTTGCCCCCATGCGGCCACCCAGTCAGAGCACGGTTATCCCTACGCCAACCGTCAAGACTGACGGCGCGGCAGCGGCCGGGGAAGTGGAGCCCGGGGGCGCCTCCGAGCCGCCCGTGCGTCTGGATGTTCTCCCACCGGGCATAGTTCAGGAGGGCGGATAGACGGAGTCACAGTTTGATGCCAACGTCACCCCCGCGAAAGCGGGGGTCCAGGCAGCCATCGGCGGATTTCCTGGCAGCCCGCTTGCGCGGGCATG
>JAJZQK010000505.1 GCA_021847625.1 Chloroflexota bacterium | reverse complement strand
CCGATCTGGGAGGCCGATCCGGCGCAGTTTGATTTTGACACTACCGAGCAACTACCGCCGCTAGACGGGACGATAGGCCAGGAGAGGGCCACGGCGGCCCTCGAGTTTGGCGTTGATATTGGCAACGAGGGCTACAACGTCTACGTGGCCGGCTCGACAGGAACACGCAAGAGCGCGACCGCCGAGGCTTTCCTGAAGAAAGCCGCCGGCGGCAGGCCCGTGCCGCCCGATTGGCTGTATATCTACAACTTCAAGAATGCCTACGAGCCGCGGGCGATCAGCCTGCCACCCGGCCAGGGTCGCCAGCTCACCGCCGACATGGATGAGTTCATCGAGGAGGTCAAGGAGGAGCTGCCCCGGGCGTTCGAGAGCGAAGACTACGAGCGCCGGAAGTCAGAGATCACCGCGGATATCCAGAAGAGACGGGAGGCGCTTTCCGAGCAGATCCAGGAGCGGGCAAAGCAGGAGGGATTCAGCCTGCAGACGACGCCGCTAGGGGTGATCACCATCCCTCTGTCCGAGGGCGAGCCGATGAGCCGAGAGGCATTCGACCAGCTGCCCGAAGAGCAGAAAGAAGAGATCCAGAACCGCAGCCAGCAGTTGCAGACGGACATGAGCCAGACGATGGCGAAGGTGCGCAAGCTGGAGAAGGAGGCCGTCGACCGTATCCACGATCTGGATAAGGAGGTGGCGCTCTCCGCCCTCGGTCACATGCTGGACGACCTGCACCAGAAATACGATCAGTTCCCCGAGGTGAAGGACTTCTTGGTGCAGATCCAGGATGACATAATCGAGAGGTTGGAAGACCTTCGGTCGCCTGATAAGGAGGGCCAGGCGGCGATCCCTGGCCTGGGACGCCTGATGCAGGAGGACCAGTATGATCGCTACAAGGTGAACCTGCTGGTCGACAATAGCGAACTCCAGGGGGCGCCGGTGATCGTGGAGAACAACCCGACCTATTACAACCTCGTCGGCCGGATCGACTATCGGGCGCGCCTAGGCGGGATGACGACCGACTTCACGATGATCAAGCCAGGGGCGTTGCAGAAGGCCAATGGAGGCTACCTGCTTCTACAAGCCTATGATGTCCTGACTAGCATCCAATCGTGGGATGCCCTGAAGAAGACCATCCGAGCGGGCCAGGTGCGCATCGAGAACCTGGGCGAGCAGTACAGTGCCCTGCCGACCGCGATGCTCAAGCCGGAGCCGATACCCGTGAACCTCAAGGTCGTGATGGTCGGCCTGCCGTACATCTACTACCTACTCTACAACATGGACGAGGACTTCCGGAAGCTGTTCAAGGTCCGCTCCGACTTTGACGTGCAGATGGACCGCGATGACCAGCACGTACGCAACTACGCCCAGTTCATTGCCTCGCAGGTTGTCGAGCAGGGGCTACGCCACTTCGACCGCACGGGTGTCGCCAAGGTCGTGGAGTACGGGTCGCGCCTGGAGGAGCACCAAGGCAAGCTCTCCACCCGCTTCCTGGACGTTGGCGACCTGCTGGCCGAGGCCAACTATTGGGCCGGCAAGGAGGGCGCCCAGTACGTGCGCGGGC
The DNA here is from genome assembly GCA_021847625.1 of Chloroflexota bacterium. The sequence goes on along the minus strand of JAJZQK010000505.1, from coordinate 2,146 downwards.
AGGACGTGCAAAAGGCGATCGACCAGAAGATCTATCGCAGCAACCTGATGGAGAAGCGGGTCCAAGAGATGATCGCCGAGGGGACGCTGATGATAAGTACCCAAGGCACGGTACCAGGTCAGATTAACGGCCTCTCGGTGCAGTCGCTCGGCGACTACGCGTTCGGGCGGCCATCGCGGATCACCGCGCGAACCTTCTTCGGCCAGAATGGCGTGACCGATATCGAGCGCGAGACCAAGATGAGCGGGCGCATCCACAGCAAGGGCGTGCTGGTGCTAAGCGGCTACCTTGCCGGCAAGTATGCCCAGGATAGGCCGCTCTCGCTCTCGGCGTCTCTGACCTTCGAGCAGATGTATGACGAGGTAGACGGGGATAGCGCCTCGAGCACCGAGCTCTATGCCCTCCTATCCAGCCTCGCTGGCCTGCCGCTGCGCCAGGACATGGCGGTGACCGGCTCGGTCAACCAGCGCGGGGAGATCCAGCCGATTGGCGGCGTCAACGAGAAGATCGAAGGTTTCTTCGAGGTCTGCAAGGCGGCGGGCCTGACCGGCGAGCAGGGGGTGATGATCCCTGAGTCGAACAGGAAGCACCTGATGCTGCGCGACGAGGTGGTCCAGGCTGTCAAGGACGGCAGGTTCCACATCTACGCCGTAAAGACCATCGACGAGGGCATCGAGTTGCTGACCGGCCGGCAAGCCGGGAAGATCCGCCCGGACGGCACCTATCCCATCGGGACGGTGAACAATCTGGTGGATCAGCGGCTGCGCGAGTACGCCGAGCGGGCCAAGGAGTTCGCGGGGGCGATGCCGGAGCATCGGCCGGCCGTCGGACCGGAACGCGAGGCGGCGTAGTACCGCCGAAGCCTCGGGGTTCGGGCAGCTGGGAGAGGCCGGCCCGTGGAATGTGCGGCCACGGTGCGTGGGGCGTCTATTGCTGGAGATGCCGGACCCGCGGCCCCGGCGTTGACATAGATCGGCAATGTTCCAGGCGCTCGGCCTGGCCCAGTGCAGAAGGGCACCAAGAAACTGGTGCCCTTCTGTCTGCCCTCCGTCTGGCGCTCGGGGCCCTATACGGCGCTGGGGAGCTTTGCTAGAATGAGTTCGACAGCTATAGATCACAGCGCCGGCATGTGGATGGTGCGATGAGGTCCCGAGCGGTTCTTGCGATTGTCTTGACGTCCCTGCTGCTGGCAGGCTGCGCGGCGGGCCTGGAAGCCGTGCGACGGACCGCGGATGTGACCTCGGAGGTTACTGCGCAGTGGCCGGCCAACATAACCGCCGATTTCAACGCGAACAGGGTGCCGTCCCCGGGCGGCGCTACGCCTTTCACGGCGCCAGGGCAAGGCGCGCCGTCGCCGAACCCGGGGCCGACGCCGACGACCGTGCTGGCTACGTCCACCAAAGCCCCCGTTCTCATGTACCACTACATAAGGGTGAACCCTGACCCCAGCGACAAGATAGGCGCCGGGTTGTCGGTGACGCCGGCGGACTTCGAGGCGCAGATGGCGTTCCTGGCGCAGCGTGGCTACGCGACGACGCTCGTGCACGATTTGGTGGACCGTTCGGCCTGGCCGGCCCAGACGGTGGCCATAACCTTCGACGATGGTTACGCCGATGCCTTCGAGGTAGCTTATCCGATCCTGCGACGCTACGGTTTCAAGGCGACGTTTTACGTAATCGTCGATTTCGTGGGCCGGCCGGGCTATATGACGTGGGATCAGCTGCGTATGCTGGCGGCCGACGGCAACGCTATCGGCTCGCATTCCCTCAGCCACCCCGACCTACGAACCCTCGGCGGCGATGAGCTGAGGCGGCAGCTGGTCGACAGCCGAGTACGGCTGGAACGGGAGCTGGGGATGCCGGTTAGCGACTTCTGCTATCCGGCCGGGCTCTTCGACGACGCCGTGCTGGCCGCCGCGCGCGGAGCGGGATACCGGGCGGCGGTCACCACCAAGATCACGTGGTTCACCGCTGGCAGCGATCGCCTCTCCGTGTCGCGCGTGCGGGTGGCGGGAGGCACGTCCTTGGCCGACTTCGCCGCCATGCTGGACGAGAATCTATAGCAGAGCGGCGGCCGACCTCATCGAGAAGCGCTAGGCTCTTTGGGAGGGGCGGCGTCCGTCGATCTAAATAGTCCGGCGTTATGC